>JBBRGD010000339.1:0-2945 GCA_038241065.1 Flavobacteriales bacterium | reverse complement strand
TCTAAAAAAGAATATTTGGAAAATCAGATTGGAAATCCTGATGGAGCAGATGTTCCTAATAAAAAATATTACGATCCCAGAGTTTGGCTTAGAGAAGGTGAAAAAACCTTTAAAGCAAGACTTATAAAGGCTTTTGAAGATTTAAATAACGTGAATACGTTATAAGTTTATTTAACAATCAGTTTTAAATTTGAAATCAAATTTAAAACTGATTGTTTTTAATATATAAAACCAACAGTTTCAGGTAGAATTAATATCCAAAAACTTGAAACCTGAAATCCGAAATTAAATGAGCTGGTTCAAAAGAACACAAAAAGGAATCCAAACTAAAACCGAGAATAAGAAGGACGTGCCAAAAGGTTTATGGTATAAATCCCCTACCGGTAAAATTGTAGATGCGGAGCAACTGGAAAAAAATTTCTATGTAAGTCCAGAAGATGGATACCATGTTCGGATTGGAAGTCCGGAATATTTCAAAATCCTTTTTGACAATAATGAATTTAAGGAGTTGGACAAAAATCTAAGTTCTAAAGATCCTTTAAATTTTGAGGACACTACAAAATATGTCAATAGATTAAAAGCTGCTCAGGAAAAAACAGGTCTTACAGATGCTGTTCGAACTGCCGTAGGGAAATCTAAGGGAAAAGATCTTGTAATTGCCTGTATGGATTTTAAATTTATTGGAGGGTCTATGGGTTCTGTGGTTGGGGAAAAAATTGCTCGTGCTGCAAATTACTCATTGAAATATAATATTCCTTTACTTATTATATCCAAATCTGGAGGGGCAAGAATGATGGAAGCTGCGCTTTCTCTTATGCAAATGGCAAAGACCTCAGTAAAACTGGCGCAATTGGCAGATGCTAATATTCCTTACATTTCATTATGTACCGATCCTACTACCGGTGGCACCACCGCTTCCTTTGCGATGTTGGGAGATATCAATATTTCTGAACCGGGTGCACTTATCGGTTTTGCCGGTCCGCGAGTGGTTAAGGATACCACCGGACAGGATTTACCCAAAGATTTTCAAACCGCAGAATTTTTAAAAGAGCACGGATTTCTAGATTTTATTACCCAGCGATCAGAATTAAAAGACAAGATCAATCTCTATTTGGATTTGATTCTAAATCAACCCGTTCGCCCTTAAAACTTAAAGAACAATCACACAACTACTTATCACAATAATTCTTTATTGTTGGAATAAGTATTCATAAAATAGTAGTACATTTGCCGCTTGACAGAAAAACTGTCTATACATAAAAATCATTAAAATTAATATTGGAATGTATTTAACAATTGAAGAAAAACAAGAGCTGTTTGCAAAACACGGAAAAGGTAAAAATGATACCGGTTCTGCTGAAGGTCAAATCGCATTATTTACCCAACGTATTTCACACCTTTCGGATCATTTAAAAACGAACCGCAAAGATTACAATACAGAGCGTTCACTGGTATTATTGGTAGGTAAAAGAAGAAGTCTTCTTGATTATTTGATGAAAAAAGAGATCTTGAGATATCGTGCTATCGTTAAAGAATTACAATTAAGAAAATAAATTTAAGGGGCGTATTTTCGCCCCTTTTTTTAGTTCCTCTGCTTTAATGTTTTCTTCAGGCCATTCAAACTGCATTTAAGAAAGCTTAAATTATTAGAAATCACATTTTGAGCAATTTCACTAGCTGGAATTTTCAGGATGATTTTTAATTGGCCGCACAACAACTACACAACAATACAACTTAGATCGTCCTTGGACGAGAATCATTTATAACACAATTTGCACTGTTGCGAATTGGAATTCAAAACACAAAATATGAAACCAAAAGTTTTTAAAGAGATAATTGATCTTGGAGATGGTAGGGAAATTTCTATCGAAACCGGAAAATTAGCGAAACAAGCGCACGGTTCTGTAGAGCTTAGAATGGGCAAAGCAGTGTTACTATGTACCGTAGTTTCTTCCTATACCCCATCAAAATTTGATTTTTTTCCACTTACATTAGATTATAGGGAAAAATATGCCGCCGCTGGTCGTTATCCAGGTGGATTTTTCAAAAGAGAAGCAAGACCCAGCACTGAAGAGATTTTAGTGATGCGTTTGGTAGATCGTGTATTGCGACCATTATTTCCTTCAGACTATTCATTTGAAACCCAGGTGATGATTCAGTTAATGTCTCATGACGATGAGGTTATGCCCGATGCACTTGCCGGATTGGCAGCATCTACAGCCATTCAGTTATCTGATATTCCATTTGAAACTCCTATTTCTGAAGCCAGGGTAGCAAGGATCAATGGTGAATTTGTAATTAATCCAACACGTACTCAGTTACTTGAAGCCGATATCAATATGATTATTGGTGCTTCTGCAGATTCTGTGATGATGGTTGAAGGTGAAATGGACGAATGTAGCGAAGAAGAAATGGCAGAAGCCATCAAATTTGCGCATGAAGCCATCAAAATACAAATTGCAGCACAAATTCGTTTAGCCGAAGCATTTGGTAAAAAACAACCCCGTGAGTATGATAAAGCACGTACTAACGAGGAGATAAAAAATAAAATTCACGCTGCGTCATTCCAAAAGAATTACGATATCGCAAAAGGCGGATTTGTAAAAAAAGAACGCACCGAAGCATTTTCAGCTCTAAAAGACGAGGTAAAAGCTTTGTTCACTGAGGAAGAATTGGCAGAAAACGGCGATTTGGTTTCCAAATATTACAACCAGGTTCAAAAAGAAGCTGTAAGGGAACTTACCTTAAAAGAAGGTCTTAGACTTGACGGTAGGAAAACAGATGAAATTCGTCCAATCTGGACTGAAGTTGATTACTTACCTTCTACCCATGGATCGGCTATTTTTACCCGTGGTGAAACACAAGCCCTTGCTACCGTAACTTTAGGTACTTCAAGACAAGCCAGCCAGGTTGATAGCCCAACCTATCAGGGCGAAGAAACTTTT
>JBBRGD010000338.1:0-2964 GCA_038241065.1 Flavobacteriales bacterium | reverse complement strand
CAACCACAGAAGGTCTTAATATCTTCTTCAAGATTATTGTAATTTTTGTTCTTGCATTAATAATTCTTACGGTAATAGGTGCATTTGTAAATGTGATATTAGCGTTTTAAATAATAATTAATGCTATTTTAATTTCAGGTTCAACCTGGACAACACCTCTATTTTTAATCGATAAAAACCGGGGGAAACCAAAGTGACCGGATTTTTGAAAAAAAAAACTATTATTTTTTAGTTTTCAGGTAGATTTTCATAAGCTGCCTTTTACACTCTTCCAATAAACTACTTAACAGAATTTGTTCAAAATATTGACGGAAATTAATATTATAAGCCTTTTTTCAATATTCTTTAATCAGCTTCAATTTCCGACCTGAGGCCGCCGCTATGGACGCATTTTTGAATCTGTGATTATTGTGCTTTTGAGCCTTTCCGGTATATCATTAGTCTCCCCGGTGTAATACCGATTTAATTTTTTACTGTAAATAATATATAAACTGTGCATTTCAAAGGGATTAAAAACAAAAAAACCCTAAAACATAAGTTTCAGGGTTTTCAAGTGGTACCTCCAGGAATCGAACCAGGGACACAAGGATTTTCAGTCCTTTGCTCTACCAACTGAGCTAAGGTACCAGTTGCTTTAAAACTTGTAACAAGTCTTTCAAGCGGATGCAAATATAATTTCATTTAATTAACCTGCAAAGGAAAAATTAAAAAAATGCTTTTGTATCTTCGTTTTTTTTAAATGATATCTATGAATCTTGTAATCGATATAGGAAATACACTGGTAAAAATGGCTGTATTTCAGGGGGATATATTAATTAAGAAAAAAATTATATTGAGGCTTGATTTTTTAAAAAATCTTGAAGAATTGGAACAAAAGTATCAAAAACCGGGCAATGTTATCCTTTCTTCGGTCTCAAAAACTCCTTTAAAATGGTTGCAAAAGCTAGAAGAGGGTTCCAGATTGTTTATTTTGAATCAACAATTGCCGCAGGTATTCAACAATCTATACCTTAGCCCTAATACTTTGGGAAACGATAGGATTGCACTTGTGTCGGCAGCAAGCAAACATTTTCCCACCGAAAATGTTCTGGTGATAGATTGCGGTACCTGTATTACCTACGATTTTAAAAATAATAAGAACGAATATTTGGGTGGGGCCATATCACCCGGTCTGGAAATGCGTTATAAGTCAATGCATAGCTATACCGAAAATTTGCCGTTATTAGACCGGGAAGAGGAAATAACGCTTATTGGAAACACTACAAATAGCTGTATGCATTCTGGGGTAATTTATGGGATAACTTTCGAAATTGATGGAATAATTGCTGCTTATCAGGCTCAATATAAAGATTTAACAATAATTTTGACAGGTGGGGATGCACAATTTTTGTGTAAGCGATTAAAAAATAGCATCTTTGCGAATTCAAATTTCCTCCTGGAAGGATTGAATTATATATTAGAATTTAACAAACCCCAATGATTAAACGATTTATAATAATCGTGGCCTTACTAACTACTGTCCTGTCGGCCGCGCAAGAAGGGACTTCATCTCCCTATTCATTTTACGGAATTGGCCTTACAAAGTTTAAGGGTACGGTAGAAAATCAATCAATGGGAGGTTTGCGGCTTTTTTCAGACAGCATACACCTTAATTTAAGGAATCCTGCCGGTTACGGCAGGTTAAAGTTAACCACCTATACCATCGCGGGAAGCCACCAGAGCACCCAAATAAAAACTGACCAGGCCAGCGAAAGCAGCAGGACAACTTCCCTGGATTACCTGGCAATTGGGATTCCAACCGGGAAATTGAATTTTGGCTTTGGCCTCATTCCTTTTACCTCAGTTGGATATAAGATTTTGAATGTCAATGAGGAAACTGCAAACAGGTTCACGGGACGTGGCGGAATGAATAAGGTGTATTTAAGTTCAGGCTATGCAGTTACCAACAATTTGAGTTTAGGGGTAAATGTAAATTACAACTTCGGAAATATTCAAAATAACTTTACCGCATTTCAAAGAGGAATTCAATTTGGGACAAGACAAATTGATAGAACAGACTTAAGTGGTTTTAACCTTAATTTCGGACTGGATTATCAGCGGGCACTTTCAGATAAACTAAATTTATATACCGCAGCTACTTATGCCCCTAAAATGGATATTACCGCCAAAAAAATTCGAAATACCGCAACAATTACTTTAGGCGCAAACGGGAGTGAATTGGTAACCAGTGAAAATGATATCACTTTCCCTGATTCAGATCTCAGTTTACCGGCGCAACTTACTCTTGGAGCTGGATTGGGAGCATCAAATAAATGGTTTTTAGGAGCCGAATATTCCAATATCCAGGCAGAAGATTTTAATTCTGTAACTCCAAATCAGGACGTGAGTTATCAAAATGCTTCCCAATACAGGCTTGGAGGTTTTTATGTACCCCAATACAATTCCCTCACTAGCTACTTTAACAGGATAGTTTACCGTGCTGGAATTCGTTTTGAAGAAACAGGACTTCAAATCAATGAAGAAGCGATAAATGAGTTTGGCATATCTTTTGGAATAGGATTACCAGCAGGAAACAATTTCTCCAATGCAAACCTTGGAATTGAGTATGGACAGCGCGGAACTACAAACTCAGGTTTGATAAAAGAAAACTTTTTAAAACTATCTATAAGTTTATCATTAAATGATAAATGGTTTATACAAAGAAAATTTGATTAACCACTATTTAAAACTATTAAAACTATTAAAACTAAAAAAATGAAAACGAAATTAATACTTATTCTTTCCGGAATATTTTTAAGTACCGGATTGCTAAAAGCGCAAGAGAATGATTGTGCGGTTAAGGCTGCATTGGCTTACGATGATGCCAAAGCACAACGTTATGACCAGGCATATAAGCCTTTAATGGAATTAAAAGAAAAATGCCCAACATATAGCCTTGCAACTTTTCAATATTTAGACCGTGTT
>JBBRGD010000337.1:0-2966 GCA_038241065.1 Flavobacteriales bacterium | reverse complement strand
AATGGATAAAAATAGGGGGTTGGATATATTACAATATCCTTTAATTCTAATTTTTTATTTAAAGTTAGTACAGAACCATATTTTTCACGAAATACCTGCGTTATTATTCTTGGAATGCAAATCCTTTCCCAATTTGTTTCATTTTTCAATTTTATATCTTCATATTTTAAAAGACATTCTTTTATAAAAGGATGATTCTTCTCTGTTCCAAAAATGGCTGCATTAATATACGTATCATTTTCAGCACTAAAAAAGCATCTATCCGCTAAAAAATCATCTAATGGTTTGAGTATTATCATGTCGGTATCTATATATATACCGCCAAAATCGTATAATACTTTTAGCCTAACAAAATCGGAAACGAAGGCCCATTTTTTTAGTTTGTATGTCTTTTTTAAAAAAGGATGATTTAAATCTGTATTGCTTTCATTCCATTCGTTAATTTCATATTCCGGTAAATATTTTTTCCAGCTGGAAATACAATCTTTTACCAATTGAGGCTTTTTTTTATTTCCAAACCAACAATAGTGTATCTGCTTAGGGATGCTCATATTAATTTAATTCGGTGCAAATCTATTCCTAATGTATCAATTCCTTCCTTAAAAATAGAATATCCCTGATCAATTAAAAGTTTTTTGGAGGCAATTAAATCTGCTTTCTCCAAATTAACATGTTCATACTTTATAATTGGTGGTTTAACTCTAGAAAAATCCAACATTTTGAGAATTTCCCAATCATATCCTTCGGTATCAATTTGTAAATAATCTATTTTTTTATCTGAATAGGAATCTGAAATAATGTTCATCAGTGTATCAGTTGAAACATTTTCTACTTCCATATCTTCTTTTGAAATATTTTGTCTTTTATGGTGATTTTCGTCAAATGAGGCCATTCCCTTTACCCAATCAGGATATTTTTGCTTCCTGGATTCCATTATCTTATAAATCTTTTTCGATTTTTCTAAACAATGAACAGCTTTATTAATTTTTTTAATTTCTGGATAGTCTTTATAATTGATTACCAACTCATTAAAATATTCTATAACCGGCTCAATTACTAACCCTGATGATTGTCGATTTATCGCAAATTCATATAAAAAGTCAAAACTTATTCCGTCGTTTGCTCCAACTTGAATAAAACTAAATTTCCCTTTTTTGGGAAAATTCCTTTCCAAAATATTTTGACTTGAAAATATTTTCTTTTTTAATTCAAAGCCTCGTCCAAATTTATTTGAAATTTGAATGATAAGAATTAATATTTTATTTTTTAAATACTTCATCCCTTTTTCATACTAACTATTTCATAGGTGATTTTATTGCAAATTTTATCCATTTCCAATATATCGTTACTTTATAATTACTCCCCTATAAACAATCAACTGACTTCTGGTAAAAAAACTATTCAATGTCCCCGGCAAACGTTTTTCATTTTTTAAAGCCCATCGTTTAAATTTATTTCTTCTTTCTCCCCACCCAAATAAACGGCTAAATCTTTCCAGGGTTCCCACGGGAATAATTTCCACTTCTTTAAAAAATTCTGCTCCCGCTTTTTTCCAGTGATTGGAACTAAAACTGCGGTCCGGGTGAGGATCATTCTCTTTCCACTTATTAAAAGCAGTTTTTTTGAATTTTGAAGGCCTTCCACCAATAGGAATATGCCAGCGTATCTCATCAAGTATTTTTGAATTAACTGCTGGTTCAAAGAACCTTGCTTCCCCATTTGGTTTTAAAAGTCTTGCGGTTTCCCCTAAAAATTGTTGCTCCACAGGAATTGTTAAATGATGCAAAAAAGCCTTCCCAACCACAAAATCAAAACTGCCAGATGGAAGTTCATTTTTAAGAAAATCCCCTTTTACAAATTTTATGGGAAAATCAAATGTATAATTCTCATTTAGCTTTCTAACAATTTCGCCACTTGCATCTGCAATATCATTGGCATAAACCTCAGCTCCCAGTCCCGCCATAATTGCGGCATTCACGCAGTCTCCACACCCCATTTCCAGCACTTTTTTTTCTTTTATTTTATTTCTAAAATTGTCCTGGTATAAGGCAAACCAACTGGTTTCTGTAGTGGTTGCAGAGTCCAGAAAAGAATCCAGGTGATTTATCCAATGAAGAATATTACTGATGTTATAATTGGCATAAAGCTTCTCGTAATGCTCTTTATTCTTTTCCTGGTTATGGTCTTCCGGGTTCATCATTAAGGGTTTAGCGTTCAGTGTTTATCGTTCAGCGTTTTTTGTCTTGGTTCTTGGCTTTTTGTTCTATTGCTTTCTTAATAATTAAAATTTTTCATCTTTGGGGGATCGGGCCAAACGGACAAACCTTCAAAAGTCCCTCACACAATTCCTCAACCATACTCTCCCGGGGCAACCCCGGATATCTTTCAAACAAATCCTCAATTTCCTGAAAGGACAATCTCCTATCCAGAAACTCTGACTGATAGAAAGGTATTTCAACCGATTCCAGGTAATCCCGGTATTTAATTCCATCCCCAAAAATTTTGTCAGAGAATTCAACCCAAACACTCGGGATTCCGTAAGCATGAGAAACTATCACTCCGTGCAGGGAAGAGGAAATGGTTTTTTCACAACTCAGTATTTCCCGGGTAACCTCTTCCACATTCAATGTCATAAGGTCAATCACAAGGATCTCAGGGTTCTTTATATAATTTTCAGAAACCATTTTAAAATCATGATAATGCGGAATGATCCCTAATCGGTATTTCTTTTCGACCTCAGGATGATAATATTTAGGCAGGAGTAAAGCAGGATCCCCATAAACTTCAGGGCAAATATAACCAAGACTCAGTAAAAATTTCCTGGTTTGTGGCCCACGAACGGCCCTATAATCGGCTTCTATAATAGGTTGGGTCTTGTCAATAATCCCACTTCCCCAAATAACACTGTCTTTCGAAGCATGATGAAGTATACTGCCGATAGTAACATAATTTGTTTTATCCCATTT
>JBBRGD010000336.1:0-3002 GCA_038241065.1 Flavobacteriales bacterium | reverse complement strand
AATTTTACAAATGAAACATCCCAAAAAATTGGTTTCTCATAAGGGAAAATGATTAAGTGAATGTTGCTCCCGGCTATAGGGAGTCCGCTCAATTAATAACCTAAAAAAATGAAAGCGAAAGACAACAAATTTTTTGATCATGCAATTGAAAAATTAAATGAAGCCAATCAGGAATTATATAGACCAGAAGAGGATATGGTATCTTTTTTAGTCTGTAAAAATTCACAGTATGCTATTGAAAACTATTTAAAAGGATACCTTTTGCAACAGGGAGTTGAACCGGGAAATTATAAAACCATCGACGTCCTTTTTGAAGAATGTAAAAAATTCAATAAAAACTTTGAAAAAGTTGATCTGTCAGATTTCGATTGTAAATCTCAATCAATGGATAAAAGAAGTTGCAATGAAATTTCAAAAGTCAGCAATTGTTTTAAAATTGCCGAAAGCCTGGACAATTTTCTCAGAAAAGAGAAAATTATAGTTTAAAGGCTAGATTTCTCCTAAGCATTTTTACCCCGATACTTTTATATATATGCCAAACCACTCTTAATAGGGAGTGGTTTTTTTTCTCAGTAAAAAAGAAAAGTGATTTCATTAATTACCAAATTAAAATATGATACTCATCACTAATTGCCTAATGACAAAAATCATAATAATTGTTGGATTCCTTTCGTATTTTTAATAATGTTTAAACAGGCGTCATGAATAAAATACTTTTACCGACGGATTTTTCTGAAACTGCCAGGAATGCATTGGAGTATGCATTGAATTTTTTTAAAGGTGAATCCTGCACCTTTTATTTTCTTAGTATCTACACCACAGGGAAATATACAACGGGTGATCTCTGGCAGGCTTCCGGAGAAGAATCTGTTTATGACTCCCTGCTGCTTAATAACAAGATAAAACTCGATGTGCTGATAGATCAACTGGAGCAGGAATATCAGGACAAAAAGTACAAGTTTAAAGGCATTGCCGATTATGATGAATTTACCGACGCTATTAATCAGGTTGTAGAATTAAATAAGATCGATTTTATTGTAATGGGAACCGAGGGCACTAAAGGTGTTAAAGAGGTAGTTTTCGGGACACATACCCAGAAGGTAATCCGAAAAGTAGATTGCCCAATACTGGTTGTGCCCAAAGGCATTGTTTTCAAAGGTTTTAAAAAGTTACTTTTAACTCTAGATTATGATTATAAATTTAATCCATCCGTTATAAAACCTTTGATCAGGCTTATGGCTAAACACAAAGTATCCTTAGATATCCTCAGAATGAAGAAAGAGAATGCAAATTCTGATGATTTGGAAGAAGAAGAAAAAAAAATAGCGAGATCATTTAAGGGAACAAATCCTAAAATACATATGATTAGTAAGGTTCATACTGTTGACGCAATTAATAGCCTGATAAAGACCATGGGGATAGATATGCACATAATCTCTGCAAAAAAAGAGTTGTTTTTGGACAGGGTTTTATTTGGGTCTTCTGTTTCCAACATTATAAACAGATCACAAATACCTTTATTGGTTTTGCATGAACCCTCTCAATAAATAAAAAGTTTGAATTTCCAGTCAGCCATTATTAAAAAAAACTGACTTCCATACTTCATAGCGGAAATAGATATTATATTGATAAAGAGAACAGATTAAAACGGAAGAAATGAAAAACGAGGATTTAATAAATTTGACTAAATATGCTATCAAAGCACCTTCCGTCCATAATTCACAACCCTGGAAGTTTAAGCTGGAAGAAAACAGCATCACTATATTTCCTGATTATGAACGTATTTTACCTGTTGCAGACCGGGATAATCGTGAACTTTTTATCAGTTTGGGCTGTGCGTTGGAAAATTTGATAATTGCGGCTGGGTATTTTGGTTATCATACTGAAATTGAAATGAGGATGGAAGATCCTCTTAAGGAATCCATCCGGGTAGAGTTTTCTTCAGGGAATAATCAAAATTACGAGAAGCTTTTCAAAAACATCGAAATCCGGCAATCTACTAGAAGCAAATATAACAAAGCTCTTATACCTCCTGCAGATATTGAAAAATTAAATGAAGCAGGAAATCAGGATCAGGTTTTATTTTTATTACTTACAGCAGCGGTTGATATAGACCCTATTATCGAAATCACAAAGAGAGCAACCGTATTGCAGTTCTTAAATAAGGAATTTATAAACGAATTAATTAAATGGATCCGGTTCAGCAGGAGAACAGCCAAAAAAACCGGAGATGGATTATATTCAGGAACCATTGGGAGTCCATCGGTTCCGAAATGGCTTGGAAAATTAATTCTGAAGCTTACATTAGACCCAAAAAGGGAAGCGAGAAAGAATGTGAATTTGATGAAAAATTCATCGGGAATACTCATTTTTATAGCCAAAGAGAATAGCAAGGAAGCCTGGATCAATCTGGGAAGGAGCTTTCAAAGAGTCACACTAACAGCGACTTCCTTAAATATTAACCATGCACATATCAATGCAGCTTGTGAGCCGATCGCGGCAAGAAGAGAATTGGTGGAAGTACTTCAATTAAATCCTGAAGAACAACCGTTTTTGATTATCAGGATCGGATATTCTGCAAAGCGGCCATATTCCTTCAGACGGCCTTTAAAGGATGTGTTGATCAAATAGTAATATTCGGAAATTAAAACCAAGTCCTTATGACAAAGACATGGAGATTATGTGCCTTAATCCTTTTGTTCTTTCTGGGGATATCGGCCCTTTTTGGAAGTTATTATCTGATCACCGATCCAACTGGTGAATCCCTCCAAATGCCTCCCGGTTTATTAATTTCCACACCTTTCGAAAATTATTTGATACCGGGGATACTGCTGTTAATTATCAATGGGATGCCCGCCCTTTTAATAGCTTTTCTCACTCTTTTTAAAGTGAAATACTATGCATATTTAATAGTGATCCAGGGAATTATTCTTATAATATGGCTTACTGCGGAATTGATAATCAATATCAATCTTTTTTACCCGCTAACACATATTACCTAT
>JBBRGD010000335.1:0-3005 GCA_038241065.1 Flavobacteriales bacterium | reverse complement strand
TGGAAAGTTTCTAACCCTATTAATAATTACGATGTGGTTTTAAACATTGGAAACTATGTTCATTTTGAAGATTCCTTTCAGGATCTGGACCTTGATTATTATGTGCTTCCATACAATCTTGAAAAAGCTAAAAAACAGTTTGAAGAAGTAAAACCTATGATGGCTTGTTTTTACGATAAATTTGGAGAATATCCGTTTGTGGAAGATGGATTCAAACTTGTTGAAACCCCGTATTTGGGAATGGAACACCAGAGTGCGGTTGCCTACGGGAATAAATATATGCCGGGATATTTAGGCTCGGACCTATCCGGCACCGGAATTGGATTAAAATGGGATTTCATCATTATTCACGAATCTGGACACGAATGGTTTGGAAACAGCATTACAGCCAGGGACATCGCCGATATGTGGATCCACGAAGGCTTTACTTCATATTCTGAAGCGGTTTATATTGAATGCCGCTGGGGAAAAGAGGAAGCTTTGGAATACCTTAAAGGGATCCGAAAGGGAATTGGAAATCAAAACAATATAATAGGAGATTATGGGGTTAACAGTGAAGGTTCCGGAGATATGTACCACAAGGGAGCTAATTTACTGAACAACATAAGAAGCATTTATAACGACGATGTATTATGGTGGAAAACATTGAAAGATTATACTGAAACCTATAAACATCAAATAATAGATACCAAAACTGTTGAAACATTTTTTGACCAGGCAATTGATATTGATCTGCAGCCGGTATTCGACCAGTATTTAAGGCATTCAAAACTGCCGGAACTTCAATTAAAGAAGAAAAAAGACGGGATATGGTATCGATGGGAAACCGATGTTGAAAATTTTAAAATGCCCGTGGATATTTTTATTCTTGGAAAAGAAACCAGGTTGATGGCAACCAATGATTGGCAAAAGATCCGGAAAGATATTAAGCTTCCAGAATCTATCAAGATAAACGATCTTAAATTTTATATCGCTACAAAAATCGAAAAGTAAGATTTTATAGGCTAATTTATTTCACTATTGGTGGTTTTAACCAGTCAAGATTTTATTTGCTTTCAGGCTGAATGAGTGTTTATTATTTCATTCTTCCTTTTACTGTGTTTTCACGATGGAGCTTACCGTTAGGAGTTTCTTCAAATTTTTGAACCAGGTATATTTTCTTAGGAATTTCATATTTATCCAGAGATTTAAGCGATCGCACTTTTTCCTGAAGTTCTGCAAGCAATTCCTCAGAAAAACCGGCTTCGACAAATAAAATCAATTTTTCGCCCAGCGCATCATCTGGAAGACCGGTAACAAAAAACCGAGAATCAATTACCTTGTTTAGCTTGCGTTCAATTTCTTCGGGAAACAATTTAATTCCTCCGGAATTGATAACGTTATCAATTCTCCCTTTCCAAATAAATTTTTTATAGGTTATTATTTCTACCACATCATTGGTAATAATGTCTCCCTCAGCTATCTGCGGAGCTTTAATCACCAGGCAGCCTCTTTGATCCTGAGATATATTAACACTTGGAAATACTTTAAGAGGAATAGGTTTCTTCTTTTTTTTCTTAGGATTTATACGTCTGGCTGCGACATGTGATACGGTTTCAGTCATTCCGAAGGATTCATATACCTTGGTATTCAGTTCCCGGACCATTAGCTGCAGTTTTGGAGATATAGCTCCTCCACCCACAATCAGCTTTTTTATCAAATGTAGCCTCCCAAGAGAATTATCCAGCTGAAATGGAGTCATAGCACAAAAATCGTACGTTTTAAAAACCTGATCTAAAGGAGTTGAAGTAGGTGGAACCAGATCGAGCTCCCATCCAAGGACCATTGCGCGTACCACCATCATTTTTCCAGCGATATAAGAGGCAGGAAGACACATTAATGCGGTGGTCTTTTCCGGCAATTTAAAAAATTTGCCGGTTGCCAGAGCGGAATTTATCATATGCTCCTTTTTTATTTTTATTTTCTGAGGCTTCCCGGTAGAACCGGAAGTTTGAACTTCCAGATATGCCAATGGTCTCAACCAATCCAGAATAAAATCACCAATATCGCCTTTATAAGGTTCTTCTTCCTTGATAAAATTGTAGGCAACACGGCTTAGATCGGCATTGTTTAAATGTAATTTATTTAGCTTAAAATCTGGGTGTGATTCCGGAACATCAAATTTTAAATTCATCTTGCTTAAAATAAAACTCGTTTTTCATTATAATTCTGAAATTTAACAAAATGTTTCAGAAATTTTATATCAATTCAGAAGGTTTTAACATTTCGGGTTTTTCCACCTTCCCAAAGAGCCTATTTCCCCAGTCTTTCCAACCATATTTTTTGGCCATAATAAATAGAAATATGGGATAAATAACAATTACAGGTATCAGTACATCCCAACCTGCAGAAGGTTCTGAAATGTCCTTTAATATAGAATTTGTTTGAAATGCGGTCCAGTCTGCGGTTACTAAAACGGCTGTAATCAGGTTATTCCCGGCATGAAACCCGAGGGCGAGCTCTAGTCCATCATCCATTAAGGTCATTATTCCCAGCAAAAACCCAGTTCCTATATAGTAAAACATAATAATGTTACCCAGTTTGGTCACTTCCGGATTAAAAAAGTGCAGGCCTCCAAAAACCAACGAGGTAAGAATTAAAGGAAACCATCGATTTTTCACAAGGGTACCAACGCCCTGCATCAAATATCCGCGGAATAGATATTCCTCAAAACTAGTTTGTAATGGGATCATTATAACGGCAATTAACAACATTATAAAAAATGGCTTTGGCTGAAAATTGACTACATAATCCTGTGGATTTGTGTAATAATCTACAAGCGTGGTGGCAATGGCAAAAATAGCTACCAAACCAAAGGCGAAAATGAACCTTCCCCAATCTATTTTTTCTCTGGAAGTAGTTAGCGACTTTATGGGCTGACTGTGTAAAACTTTAACAACAAAAAATATTGCTCCCAGGCCTGCTGCAAATGATAATAAAATCAAAAACAATGAAAAATTGGAATC
>JBBRGD010000334.1:0-3008 GCA_038241065.1 Flavobacteriales bacterium | reverse complement strand
GTACAAAGCCCATCGGGTAATCCATTCCCCTGGTTTCATAATCTTCATCGTAGCGGCCGGGACCATAGGAACACGATACCTGGAAGGTGAGTTCTTTTTTAAAGAAATCTCCCCTGTTAATATCCAGGCCAATAACGCCCACTAAAACAATGCGTCCCCGCTTGCGGCTCATTTGTGCAGCCTGACTGATTACATCGTTGGTTTTTGCTGAGGCCGTAATTAATACCGCATCTGCTCCAATATTGCTTGTGAGGTCTTCAACCGTTTTTACCACATCAATCCCCGAGGCAGCATTGTAAGCCAATACGCCTTTATCTTTTGCCAATTGAACTTTACGTTCGTCAAAATCAAAGCCTATAACGCGGCAACCGTTGGCAATTAATAATTCGCTTGTAATTAAACCGATTAAACCGAGCCCTACTACCACAATGGTTTCACCCAAAGTTGGGTTTACTAAACGGATGCCTTGTAAACCTATCGAGCCAATTACGGTGAATGCTGCTTCTTCGTACGAAACATTAGCAGGAATACGTGCACATAAATTTTTTGGAACTGCAACATATTCTGCATGTGCCCCATTGGAAACTACCCGGTCGCCTACTTTAAACTCCGCTACTCCCTCTCCTACCGCAATCACTTCTCCTGCATTGCAATAACCTAGTGGCAATGGTTCATCCAACTTATTAAAAACCGCTTCTAATGTGGGCATTAGTCCTTCGGTTTTTATTTTATCCAATACCTGCTTTACCTTTTCGGGTTGTTGCCTTGCTTTGGAAATTAAATTGGACTTGCCAAACTCCACCAACATTTTTTCGGTACCTAAACTAACTAAGGTGCGGTGGGTTTTAATAAGCAGGTGACCTTTGCGCACCAATGGTGCAGGTACTTCTTCTAATATAGTTGCGCCGTTTTTTAAATTTTGGATTATTTGTTTCACTTAATTAATAAATTATTATAACCTTAATATTTTTGAAAAATATTTCGGATAGCAAAAGATGTATAACCTGATGGATTTGAACAATTTTTATTATCATTCTCTTATCTATAAACAATAAGTAAAGAAGTTAACATACATAACAGCCAAACTCTGCAATGGAAAGGGATTGTAGGTTATGCTTCTTATAATGATTTTTATTTGTTGAGCTTTCTACTTAGAATCAGAAACTGGCCAATCAGTATTTATGTTATCTAGGAGAATTTAAGGTTGTATAAATGCTTATTAACACATTAAAGATATTAATCAATGATAAAATCGAAAGTTTTTTTTGAGCAATCAGACCAGGAATAAGCGGAAGCTAATTTTAAACCCCGAATTGAACTGGATTTCCTCAAACTCAAAGAATTTTTATATTCTAATATTTTGCTGCATATATCATCTATGTTTATTGGATCAAAGTACAATCCTGCATCTTTAAAAAATTCTGGCATTGGTCCATAATTAGAGCAAAGTATTGGAACATTTGACCTCATTGCTTCAATAAGAATATTCGGCATGTTTTCGCAGGTTGAAGCAAAAACAAAGAGATCGCATTTTCCATAAAATTCATGAATATTCTCGTAAGGAATTTTTCCATGATGGATTACCGAACCATTGGCACTTTCCAGTAAAGCTTCAAATTCACTCTTCATTTTAGGATTTAATGGACCTATAAGGTGTAATTCTATAGGAACTCCCAGATTGTTTAATCGTTTTGTTGCTTCAATAAGTTTGTCCTGATGTTTATAGTAATTTATTATAGAAATATACAGGAGTCTAAATGGTTTTTCTTTTGTAAAGTTTTCTTCTATTTTTAGATTATCCTGCGCCGATGAATTAAATCTTTCCGCAACTCCATGATAGATGATACCCGATTTTTTGTGACGAAGAAAAGGATACTTTTTCTGTATAAAACTTCTGGCATATTCTGATATATAGATAATCCCCGAGGAGAAATAAAAAGATAGTATTTGCTTAAATTCTAGTATAACATACCTTAGCCGGTCAAGTATTGAAGGGAACCGATTGCGCTCCTTTGATTCAAAAACAAGCATATTTTGAGACATGCTAATGTAGGGTCTGAAGGGAAGGAAATTTCCTCCGGGAGTAAAAAATATTTCTACACCATGCTTTTTAGCTGAAGAACGAAGCAACAATAATCTCCATAACATATTGAACAAAGTTCCTTTATTCAACCACGAGTGTCCAATTTTAGTTATGTATGTTTTATCTGGCAGCAGATTGAGAACATTTTTATTGGCAAAAATAACTAAATGCTGATCCTTGATTTCATGGTAATTATCAATGAGCTCCCTTAAATGTGTCAATCCCCCTCCTGCAGCTATATTAGAAGCATCAATCCCAATTACATTCATTAGTCTGATAAAGTTTTAAACACACTAATCATTTTATTACACATATCCGTAGGAGTATAACCTTTATTGATGATGCTATTAATGCAATTTTCTTTGATTAATATTCTATCCTGTTGTAACTTTTTTTCCCATTCCATTAATTTCATAGCCAAAGATTCGGGATCAAAATCATGAAAGAAATCCCCATTGTATCCTGGTTCAATAATTTCAAATTCAGGGCTATGAATGGCAAAGTTATCAGAAGTGATTACAGGTAATCCGTACGACAATCCGTGAATTACAGATAAACCTACTTTACCGGGGAGTACAAAAATATCTGCTTCATTAAAAATAGGAATTAGATCTTCCTTGTACTTCTCTCCCAGGAAAAAGACATTTTTCTCTAAATCATATTGAATTGTCCTTTGTTCATTATAAGTCTTTTCCGGACCTTCCCCAATAACAAGGCACCGAATATTAATACCCTTTTTATTTAATATGGAAATAGCATCTATTACTAAATCCAATCTTTTCTCTTTTGTAATTCTTCCAGAAAATAAAACAGTGAATAACTTTTTTTCTTTAGAATTGTTCCCTTCCATTTTGTATCCATAATCCTCCACATTAATACAATTCTTAACAGAAACAACCTTAATTTTCTTGCTTACGATTTTCTC
>JBBRGD010000333.1:0-3015 GCA_038241065.1 Flavobacteriales bacterium | reverse complement strand
TCCAGCACGCTCTATGGTTCTGGAGCTGCAACTGCCGTTATCAGTATTACCACAAAAGAACCGGTAAATAAAAAAATAGGCCTTCAATTACAATCAACAGTGGGAACTAATCAAACTCAAATTGATCAGGATTATAAGCTTGCCCAATTTGACAACGCAGTTGGAGTGAGCGGAAGATTGTCAAAATTTGACTATCAGTTGAATTTCAGCAATCGTTATTCAAAAAATATGTCGGCTATAAAATCTGCGGATGAAAATGAGAGTTTTGATGACAATCCTTTTTCCAAATACAATGTTTATGCCCGGTTGGGTTATAAAATAAACGACCAATTGAAGTTTTATGTCTATGGGAATTTTGATAAATTCAAATCTTCATTTGACGATTCCTTTTTGTATGCCGATGCGGATAATGAGCTTAAAAGTGAGCAATTCCGGACAGGCAGCCATTGGGTAGCTACCTATAATAATGGAAGTTTTATTTTCAACGATAGTTATACTGAGTTGAATCGGGAAGTGAGTTCTGATTTTCCGAATAAATATGACAGTAAAGTGTATGCTTTTGATGCATATAACAAATATGTATTTAGTAATAAAATCCATACAATTCTTGGTGTAAATGGAATTTTCAGCAATTTCAACAGTTATAGCATTCCTTATGGCGAAACCGAATTTCAACAGACTGTTAATGATAAAACAGCCAATTTTAAAATTGTGGATCCTTATGTGAATGCTGTATATGTTTCCGGCTTTGGATTCAATTTGAATGCCGGAACAAGACTGAACATTCACAGCGAATACGGGAATCATTGGGTTTATAATGTGAATCCATCTTATACGTATCACTTAAAAGAAGGCTATTTAAAAGCCCTGACTTCTTACAGCACTGCTTATATTACGCCTTCACTTTTTCAGCTTTTCGCGCCTAATTATGGGAATTTGGATCTAAATCCTGAAGAAAATTCTACGTTTGAGGCCGGATTGGAATTCCATTCTAAAAAAATAGATCTTAGCGCGGTTTATTTCAGTAGAAATTCTGAGAATTTTATCGATTTTGTTACTGTTGATCCAGTAAATTTCATTTCAGAATATCAAAATGTTCCGGAAGAATTTAGCGCGAGTGGAGTGGAAGTTGAGCTCAAATTAATGCTCTCTAACAACCTTAATTTTACAGGGAATTACACCTTTACTGAAGTTGATGAAAAGTTCGCGCTTCGTATTCCCAAACATAAAATAAATGCCCGGTTAGGCCTTAGCATTGCTGAAAACACCTTTACTTCATTGAGCTATCAGTTCAATGATGACCGGACCGATTCATTTTTTAACAATAATACTTTCGAAAGTGAGCTGGTGGTACTGGAGAGTTTTGGAGTGCTGGATTATTATATCAGTCATCAGGTAAATGATCATCTTAAAATATTTGCCGGGGTGAATAATCTTACCAACGAGAAATATGAGGAGATCTTCAGATATAATACGCGGGGAAGGAATGCGCGACTTGGCCTGGCTTTAAATTTCTAAAGATGGGACAAATATTTATTAAAAACGGGTTTCGATTTAATCGAAACCCGTTTTTAATAATTGCAAAATCCTGGTTATTTTTCAATAATTGCGGGAATTTTCTCGATATACATTTTTTGATAATCAATCTGGTCCATCCCGCTTTCGCCAACTGGTTTAAAGATTTCACCGCCGGCAGGAATAGAGATCCTGTTGCCCAGAATAACATCGATGGCTACTTTGAGAAAAGGTTCATTTGGATCACCCAACATTCCAAGGTTTTCCAAATCTTCGCTAATTTGAAAATCAGGAGTTAACCCATTAATATAATCTGATACTCCTTCTGAATTCGTCGATTTCAATACCAAAGGCTGAATTGCGTATGTATGATTTAGATTTGCATTTAATCTTCCGAAATCCGGGGAATCGTATAAGGTAACTGAAGCCTGGAATTTCCCTGTAGTGGTTCCGCCAATTTGAACAACATCAATATATGGTTCTAAACCATTAATCAACAGCTCACTGGCAGAAGCAGATCTTGAAGTGGTTAAAATAAAAACCCTTCCTAAATTTAGACTATTGATCAATTCCCCGGTTTTTAAGGTGGTATTGAACTTGTTAAGAAGCCTTTCCTTTAAATCAGTGGTGCTTTCAAAATAAGCCTGATATTCTGCATTCCACTGTTCTTTCGTAAAAATTTCACCGGCGAATTGCCCGGTGATCATTGAAGCCAGATCTGTAGCCGTTCTTACAGATCCACCTCCGTTGTAGCGCAAGTCAAGAACAAGTTCCGTAACACCCGCGGCTTGAAACTCCCCGAAAGCAGCGTTTAATTGAGGGTCAAAGTCTGAGGTAAAACTTGTGTAAAAAAGGTAACCAACTTTTTTACCATCAACATCCAATGTTTTTGAAACCAAAACAGGGTTTGTGGTATATTCTTGTTTTGTCAAAGTAACAGTTATTCCTTTTGGAGTAATAGAACTGCCATTTAAAGTGGCCAGACCAATGCTATAGGTTTCGGGATCCAATAAATTATTATAATTTGAATCGGTTAATTGTTGACCGTCTATTGTATTAAAAACATCACCTCTTTTAATACCCTGCGCTTCTGCTGAAGTCCCGGGGAGAATATAGCGCACATATCCATAGATATCTTTGCAACTTTCACAGTTACGAACCAAATCAAATGAAATACCGTTGGTAGTACTTATTCCGCTAAATAAATTTTCGAGTTCCACATAATCATCTACCAAAAAGCTAAACCGATCCTGAGGTGCACGTAATCCATTGTAGAATAAATCTTCTGGAGTTGCGAAATTGTCTAAGAAGTTATTTCGTTCAGTCTGAGTTGGGAAAAAATCATTTGCCAATTCCGGGACATCCGCTTTATAGAGATAAATTTCATTTAATCCGCGATAAATAAAATTTTCAACCGTTAGATCCTGACCGTTAACTGAAGGCTTATTAATAGAATCATCTGCATCTTCAGAACAGGAGGTGAAAAATCCTCCAAAAAGA
>JBBRGD010000332.1:0-3031 GCA_038241065.1 Flavobacteriales bacterium | reverse complement strand
GGATTGAGAAACTACAAGGGAGAAGCATTTGATTTAACCGAATTTGTAGATCCCGAAACCAGTTTTATCACCTCCAAAACAATTGATGGGAAAGCAATAAAAGCTCTGGAACTTCCCGGATTATGGAATGGGGCCATGGCAAAATGGAATAGCGTTTTTGTAGAAGTTCCGGTAAGCACCTTTAACCCGGTAAAAACGGTAATCGATTTGTTGAAACCCAGCCATCAGGCAAGTTAAATTATGGCCGATTTTGAAGTCCTGAAACAGGAATTGACATGGAAAGCAGTTAAGAGTTCTGGTCCCGGAGGGCAACACGTAAATAAAACGGCGTCAAAAGTAGTTCTTCAGTTTGACGTTGCGAATTCTCAGGCACTCACAGAGGAGGAAAAAATGAGGATCCTTAAAAAATTAGAATCCAGGTTAACCACAAATTCGGTTTTAATCATAGAGAGTAGCGATTCCAGAAGTCAGCACCAAAACAGGGATTCGGGAATTGAACGCTTGCTGAAAATAATTGCCAACGCCCTTAAAAAAGCAAAACCACGTAAAAAAACCAGACCAACAAAAGCTTCAAAATTTAAGCGTTTGCGTGAGAAAAAGATGCGTGGCGAGAAAAAGCAAAACCGCCAAAAACCTTCCTAACAATTTTCTTCTGTTTCATTTTAAATAGTTTGTTCTAAGCTGTTTAAGCAGAATATGTGGAATTATTGCCCAATTATTTGTTTAATACAATTTAATTCCACATAAAATTATGTTAAACGAAATTATTTTTTTTATAAAAACCTTGAAAATCGGGAGTTTTGCAAAATTTAAGAACTTACATTCTAATTGGTATAATTTTTACTTTTAAAATTAATATTAAACTCAATATAAACAATTTAAATTTCAAAATTATGAAAAAGCTAGGATTAACATTTGCGGCCATCGGATTGTTTTTTGCAACTGCTTCACAGGCACAGGAGGTTGAAGCAACCGTAACAACAGAAACAGAAGTAGTTTCAGAAACCGCAGTTCAAACCGATGATTTTAAAAAGGTTGAAGTTTCGGAATTGCCTGAAGCAGTTACAGCGGCTATCGCTGCAGATTATAATGAAGCGACCACAAAGGAGGCTTATGTAATGGAAAAGGATGGGAAATTGATTTATAAAATCAAATTGGATGTAAATGGTGAAGTGAAAAAAGTATATGCTGATGCCGAAGGAAACTGGATTAAAAAAGAAGATAAAAAGAAAGAATCCTACTAATACCTTCATTTTTTAAAAATTTTGTAAGCTGCCAATTTTGGCAGCTTTTTTTTAGTTTTAATTAAGACGTCTACCATTCATAATTAGTAAATTTGCATGATCCTTAAACCATGATTTAATATGGCGGCAATTCTTATAGTAGAAGATGATGTGGCATTTGCTACAATGCTTAACACCTTTTTTGAAAAAAGGGGTTATAAGGTTGAAACCGCTTTTTCCGCTGAAGAGGCATTTAAAAAATTAAGTTTACAGCCATTTAATGTCATTTTAACCGACGTAAGACTACCCGATAAAGATGGTTTGCAGATCCTTTTGGAAGTTAAAGCCAATTATAAAGATGTTCAGGTAATTATGATGACCAATTACGCTGAAATTAATATGGCAGTAAAAGCGATGAAGAACGGGGCTTTTGATTATGTTTCAAAACCTTTTCAGCCGGAATCGATTTTACAGACTATAGAAAATGCCTTGAGCCAGGAATCTGTTGGCGGTGAAAAGCTAACTTCGACCAAAAGTAAAACCAAGGAAAATGGACCCCCCCCTGCTAATAAAGATTTCTCTGAATTTGTAAAGGGAGTAAGTGATGCGGCCCGAAAGCTCATTGATTATATTGAATTGGTAGCCCCTACAAACATGTCTGTATTAATTATGGGCGAAAGCGGAACTGGTAAAGAGCAGGTCGCAAAAAGCATTCACGATAAAAGCAAACGAAAAGGAGCTCCTTTTGTGCCTGTTGATTGTGGTGCAATTCCTAAAGAGATCGCTTCCAGCGAATTTTTCGGTCATTTAAAAGGTTCTTTTACCGGCGCCATCCAGGATAAAACCGGTCATTTTGAAGCCGCCAATGGAGGAACCCTGTTTTTGGACGAAATAGGGAATCTAGATTATGGACTTCAAATGCAGCTACTACGTGCTTTGCAGGAACGAAAAATAAAACCGGTCGGAGGCAATTCTGAAATAAAAGTTGATATACGGGTGGTAACAGCTACAAATGAAGATCTGGCACAGGCGGTAAGAGAGGGGAAATTCAGGGAAGACCTGTACCATCGGTTAAACGAATTTTCCATTCAGGTGCCGGCTTTACACGACAGAAGCGAGGATTTGATGTTGTTTGCGGATCATTTTCTGGACGAAGCCAATGTTGATTTAGAGAAAGAGGTTATTGGTTTTAGCGATGAGGTTATAGAAGCTTTTAAGAATTACAGCTGGCCGGGGAACTTGCGCGAGCTGAAGAATACCGTAAAAAGGTCAGTTTTGCTTACTCAAGATCCAATTATTCCTTTAAAAGTATTGCCGCATGAAATAGCTTCGGCAAATAAAATGGACGATTCCTACAGTTTTTTTAAAAATAAAAATGAAGAAAGCCTTCTTCTGGACGCCCTTGAAAAAGCTCACGGAAACAAAAGCAAAGCAGCCAGGCTTTTGTCTATAGACAGGAAAACACTTTATAACAAGCTCAAACAATATAATATCAAGCTTTAATTTCTTTTTGTAGGTCTGTGAGCAAAACTTCAATTTCCTGCATCAGGCAGGAGGTTTCGTCTTCCGGAAGAATTTCGTATTCCTTGCGTTCCAATTGTTCCAATTTGCTGATAATTTTACCTGCCTTTAACTGCTTGAACATTGGAAGCATCCTGTGAGCGATTTGCGCCGCCCGTTCAATATCATTTCGCTTTTGAGCATATCCGATTTCCTTTAAATTGATCTTATTGCTATTGATAAATGCATTTAAAATAGTATCAAGTGCATTTTGATCTGCTCCGGCAAATAATAAAATTTCCTCTAAT
>JBBRGD010000331.1:0-3037 GCA_038241065.1 Flavobacteriales bacterium | reverse complement strand
ACATTGATGCTTATATTACAAAAGACAGAAAATCATTAGATAAAATGATTGAGCCTTTAGGAAAATCACACAACTTAAAGTTTGAATTTATCGACTTATCTATTCCGCTAAATGATAAGTTAGGACGATTGTTCTAAATTACAGCCAACTAGTTCTATCAATACCAATTTCAGAAAGCTTTGCGCAATCTGAGCCAGGCCATATATTCCTCCAGGAAAAAGCGGCCTCCACAAACTCAAAACATTTTTTATATTTAGCCTTCTTAAAAACCCTTCAGTTTAATGCGCCACAAATTAATACTGACATTACTTGTTGTAATGTCCTCTGCTGCCTTGTTTTCTCAGGAAAAAGACAAAAAAGACGAAAAAGACGAAAAACCTAAATCGGATGTCTACAATCCGTACCCCGCCGACTGGAAAATAAATGAAGTTCCTTTAAATACAGATGATGGAACCTGGATGAACCTGGATGTGAGTCCCGATGGCTCAAAAATGAAGAAAATTACCCAAAAACATTAGAAAAATATAAATAAAGCATTAAAAAATGCAAAGTGTTCTACTTTTGATCTAGTACAAAAGGGGATAATAATCCGGGAGCCAAATAACCTCTAAAAATCCTTTTAAATCAAGGCCAATCCCCATAGTGGCCAACTGGCAAACACCGGATCAGTCGACATAGCATTCATTTTAGGCCCTACCGGCCACACGAACGCTTAGTTATTGGCAACTGGCTTTATTCGGTTTCTTGTATTTTTTCTGAATCTTGTCGAGTATCAAAAACATTGACAATTTCAATCCGTCCAAAATCATAATTTATCCAATATAAAATTTTGTAGTTTTTGAAAATTAAATATCGAAATTGTTGTTTTCGTTTTGTCAAACTGATTTCGGTTTGACCGATTTCCGGCTGTTTATCCAAACCAATTGTAGCATCTATAATTCCGTTAATCAATTTTTGTGCTATTCGCTTTCCTGCTTTTATTCTGTAGTAACAGTAAATGTCATCTAGCTTATCTTCTGCGAGTTGCAACCAATAAACTTCTAATCCCATTTTTGGACTTTTGCTTTTAAGTCGGCCGCTTTTATCATCCGCCCATTTTTTGAATCTTCCATTGCTTGGTCAATTTCATCGTTGTATTGTTCCATACTCATTGGCTTAAGGTTTTTTTCAATGAGTTCGGCTTTTCTTTTGCGCAATAGCTTTTCAAGTCCGCTAATGATTTCTTCGTTTTGAAGTCTTAAGAATTCTTGGACAAATGAAATTTTTCGGGCTTCTAAATCCATTTTTTTATGCTTTTTATCAAAGATACAGAATTATTAAATTCAGTCGCAATTTTTCTTTGTTTAAGGATTTTGCTGCCTGTTACCAAGATGTTATATGCATATCAATTTAGCCTTTTAAGCCAAATTATGACAAAATAAACGCAGTTTATAATCATTCTTTAAAGACTTGCTAAATTTCCTCCTCTTCCAATTCACAGAAAGCTTTGCGCAATCAAAGCCTTGCAGCTTAATTCCACTGGAAAAAGCGGCCTCCACCAACTCAAAACATTTCTTATATTTAGCCTTCTAAAAAAACCTTCAGATTCTGCTCTACAAATTAATACTGACATTACTTGATGTAAACTTCTCCTCCCTCCGGTTTTCTCAGGAAAAAGATTAAGCTCTTGATCAACTTAAAACCCCAGGGTTTTTAGGAATAAGCGAAAATATCAAAGTAGCATTAAACTAGAGCAAATATTTTTTTAAATTGGCTTAACAATCAAAATGAACCTTTTATTAAAGAATGGTTTTAATCAGTTTTACAAATGAAAATTAAAAATCCTTTTAAATCAATGCCAATTGACGAAAAGTTTATAAGGGAACATCTGGCGCTGGAACGCACAAAACTGGCCAATGAACGCACCCTGCTTTCCTATACGCAGGCTGCTCTTTATTTTTTGCTGGGTGGTCTTGCTTTACTCCAACTTAAGGAATATGCAGAATTGAGGTACATTGGGTACCTGGCTCTGATTTTCTCAGGTTTGTTCTTCATTATAGGAATTTGGCGCTATCTCGCCCTCAAGCGGAAAATGAAAAATTTATTGCGACCATACCAAAACCCGGTCACAGAAGAAAAAAAAGAAGAAACCCCCCGATAAAAAATAAATCTCGTGCTGCAAACTATAGTCCATTACTTTCTTCATTTTATCGCTATTGGGGCAATTGCTTACTGGTATGATAAGGAGCACTGGAAACGAAATTGGCTTATTTTACTGGCTACAATGTTGGTGGACGCTGATCATATCTTCGCAACCCCTTTATTTGATCCCAATCGTTGCGGAATAGGTTATCATCCTTTGCATTCTGAATTTGCACTAGCAGTTTACATTCTTGGAGTTGCATTTGTGAAGCATAAAATTTTCAGGCTGATATTTATAGGTCTCTTATTCCATATGTTTACCGATTTTATCGATTGTTTGTGGATGTTCTCAAAATGTGAGGAATGTTATTTTTCGTCTGAAATTTATAAGTGGTTTAATGTTGTTAACTTTCCATAAGTATTAGACTTTGGAAAAGTTACAAATTACCTCACCTTATAAAACAGCTTCCATTTTCCTCCGAATCTCCTCCAGACACAAATTCCCTAAACTGCCTGCGTGGGTGTGATTGATCTCCCTTTTGGGTTTGAAAGTGCCTTCTGCAATTTGCTGCCCGATTTGTTTGTACGCATCCCTGAAAGGCACCCCGCTTAAAACCAGATCGTTTAAGGTATCTACACTAAACAGATAATCGTACTTTTTATCGTCGAGGATGTCGGGTTTTACCCGAATACTTTTAATAGAAAACTCCATCATCTCCAGACAGGATTTTAATTCCTGGATTGCCGGAACAATAATTTCCTTGGTGAGCTGTAATTCCCGGTGATAACCGCTTGGCAGATTGGTTGTCAACAGAGCCAATTGATTGGGCACTGCCTGGATCTTATTGCATTTTCCACGGATAAGTTCAAAGACATCCGGATTTTTCTTGTGAGGCATAATGCTGGAACCGGTGGT
>JBBRGD010000330.1:0-3044 GCA_038241065.1 Flavobacteriales bacterium | reverse complement strand
ATGGGCTGTAATTGTAGTATGTTTTTGGTAAGTACTACATAATTGTTTTTGGTACTGCCGTCTATTTGTTGTGCATGTAAATTAGCGTTACTAAATAGGGTAAGCACTAAAAAGATTGAACTATAAAAAAGTGTTTTCATTTTGATTTATTTTAAAAGGTTTATCGGTGTTGTTCATTATAAAAAAAAGAAGTCCACCTAAAATTGCTAAGTTTTTAAAAAGGGGTCCAAGTGTCGTAATTTGACCCACTTGAACTGTTAATGTGATGGGGATCAAAACCGCCATCAAAAAGATTGCCGCCCATTTGGTCTTGTACCCTATTAAGAATAGAAAACCCGCCGCAACCATTACTATACCCGATAAGACGATAAGCCATTGGGGCTCTCCAAAAAAATAGGCGATACCCTTAAAACTGGCTTGTTCTAGCTTTTTGGCGGTCTTCTCGATATTCAGTAAATGGTTCATTCCCGCAACTAAGAATATTCCGCTGACAAATATGCGCAACAGTTGTATGGAACGACGATTGATTAAAATTTTGGTCGTCAATGTAAGTGTTGTAAAAAGAATAATTGATTTTGTGGGGTATCTAACCCTAGTCTGCCATTTACACAACTTTCATTTGTGTACAATGGAAAATTTAGGTAATACCGATTTTAATTTCCGTAAAGTGGGAATTAGACCAAACGTGGTGGCGGGTAAACGTTATCCAAGTATAGATAACTTAATCTTGAAGAATAATGTTCATTAAAAGACTTATTGAATTCTGAAAAATTACTTTCCCAAGAAAATGGTTCAAACTGAAATTGAGAAGTACAAAAGCCGGTTAAACTAATTACCTGAGAAGTGTATAGTTCAATTTTTGAAAAATTTACTGTGCCTTTAGCTTCTTTTGGCGAATTTCCCTTTTCACATAAGGGTTTAATAAAAGAAATATTACTCGCACTAAACAGCACACTTAGACCATCAGCATCTATGGCAACAAATTTTGCCAAGAAAATGCAAACCAATATCAATGCTATGTTTCTATCTAACTTCATTAAGATGCCAAAGATATAAAAATCACAATAACAGTTTGTAACCAAAGTTACATAGCATTCTTAAAAGGCTATAATAATTATAGAATTAAATATAAAATTGTTTCATTTCAATGCGAGAGATGTATTGTACAATCAGCACATTGCCACTCTATTTCCCTAAAAGCTACATTCCGGACACAGAGCTTCCCTGCAAAAGTCCTGGACACCGTTTCCGATTTCTACCTTCCATTCTGCAAAATTTTTTCAGCATCAAAAACTAACAATGGGCTGCAGTAAATTAATATCCCGCAACGTTATTTCCAGAAACAGGCTACATTTTGCAATAATCAGACTTCTTTTTTTACTGCGTAGCTTTTCAGTTTTATAGAAATTTATTGCATAACCCTGTTAAAAACCCCGGGGGAATTGGCTAAATTTTGAAATATTAAGGATTATTTAAACTTCCATTAACAATTTAATGCATTAACATTCAGTAATTTGATGCTGGATTTGATCAGGGATAAGAAGCAAAAAAACAATAAATCCTAGGGCAATAATATTGCCAAGCAGGAGCTGTTTTGGTTTTCATTAAAATCAGTTTAAAACACCTCATCTCTATTTATCTGATCCAAACAACGAGTTTTGATCTTTCAAAAAAATAAATTATGATTGAGGTTAAAAAAGATAACGTCATTTTAAAAAAAACCGATCTGAGTTTTGAAAATCAAGCGGTTTTGAACCCCGCAACCATATGCGAGGAAAATATTATTCATTTATTCTACCGTGCAGTTCAAAAAGGGAATTATTCCAGCATAGGTTATTGCAAATTGAAAAATCCATATAAAGTTGCAGAGCGTTTAAAAAAACCAATCCTAAGTCCGGAATTTGATTATGAATCCCAGGGAATGGAAGATCCCAGAATTGTAAAAATTGACGATCTATATTATCTCACCTATACCGCGTTTAACGGTAAAAATGCATTAGGGGCATTAGCTACCTCCAAAGATTTGAAGCATTTCAAAAAGGAAGGTTTAATAGTTCCACAAATTAAATACAGCAAATTTAAACGTCTTGTTTCAAAGTGTAAAATAACTCCAAAATATTTTGAGATGAATGAGGAGAGTCCCTCACTTATGGTCAAGGATGTTGTTTTTTTTCCTCGCCGCATAAATGACAAGTTATGTTTTCTTCATCGCATAAAACCGGACATACAAATAGTTTCGGTGAATAATTTAAAAGAACTCAACAAAGAATTCTGGGATAGCTATTTTTTGCATTTCGATGAAAATATTATGCTTACCTCCATGCATAGCCATGAGATCAGTTATATAGGCGCCGGCTGCCCGCCAATTGAGACTAAACACGGTTGGTTGCTAATTTATCATGGAGCTACCAGTACTCTTGAAGGGTCTTATGTTTACAGCGCTTGCGCTTCCTTATTGGAACTCGACAATCCTCAGAAAGAAATTGCAAGGTTACCCTATAAATTGTTTATCCCGGACCAGGAGTATGAATTAAAAGGGGAAGTGGATAAAGTGGTTTTCCCAACCGGAACTATTTTGATTGAAGATACCTTATTTATATACTATGGCGCCGCTGATGAACGGATAGCATTTGCTTCCCTGAGTTTATCGGAATTGTTAGCTGAATTGTTAAGCTATACCAGAACTGATGTAAAAAATATAATGACAAATTATTGAGGAGGAGATTATAAACTGAAACATTCAGACTTTAATTGGATCATTAAACCTATCAAATAATTGGACTTTAATTAAATAATAATGGAACCAGAAACAAAAATTATTCGGGAGTTAGGAATTGACACAGTGCGCATATTGGCCGCTGATGCCGTTCAAAAAGCAAATTCCGGGCATCCGGGAACCCCAATGGCACTAGCTCCAATAGGTCACCTTTTGTGGTTTGAAAGCATGAACTATAACCCGCAAAATCCTGAATGGGCAAACCGGGACCGGTTTATTTTATCTGCCGGTCATGCCTGCATGTTACAATACAGTTTTTTGTATTTAA
>JBBRGD010000329.1:0-3060 GCA_038241065.1 Flavobacteriales bacterium | reverse complement strand
TACCAATATGTTGTCCAGGGGCGGACTAACTCCTAGTAGTGATGAAGTTCCTGTAATTGGAATGGAGCTAATGGGTTGGGTCTTAAGCGGAAATATCAAATTTATCAATAGTTTTAAAGGTTCGGAAATATTTTTATAAAGGCCAAAAATCACTTTAAAAACAGATGAACTGGGCAGCTCTATTATATTTTTACCTGATCACAATTCTTTAATAATAACTTAGTAACATTCTAATCAATAAAGTATATTTGCAAAAAAATTAGCGGTATGGGCAGGGACGAAAAATCTCCAAAAGGAAAATTTACAGGTAAACAAAAAGGAGAGAAATCGAATAAACCAACTTCCAAGGATAAATTCCCAGTGAAGAAACAAACTGCATCCAAAACACCGGTGAAAAAACAAACTGGTGAAAAATCATCAGAAAAAAACCCTGCTGTTTCTAAATCAGAAGGAATCCGATTAAATAAGTATATCGCCAATTCCGGTGCCTGTTCACGCCGTGATGCCGATATTTTTATAGGTGCCGGAAATGTGACTGTCAACGGGAAAACCATTACAGAAATGGGTTACCGCGTTAAATTAACCGATGAAGTTAAATTTGACGGTCATAAAGTAATCCCCGAAAAACCGGAATATATCCTGCTAAATAAACCCCGTGGTTTTTATACTACCGGAAGCACCGAGAAAACCAGTAAAACTGTGATGGACCTGATCGCCAATGCCACAAAATCCAAAGTGGCACCGGTTGGCAAACTGGACAGACAAGCCAGCGGGCTGCTGCTTTTCACGAATGACGGGGCTCTGGAAAAACAACTTGGCAAACCTAAAAACGGAATTCGCCAGATCTATCACTTAGAACTTACCAAACCTTTGGCTTACGAAGATTTTAAAAAAATTGGCGAAGGGGTTTTATTGGAAGACGGAAAAGTAAATGTCCAGGAGATAAGCTATCTGGACAACAGGCCTAAAAACGAAATAGGCCTGGAAACCAATAGCGTTAAATTACACGTTGTACAACGTTTGTTTAAAAGAATGGGTTACGAAATAGAAAAACTTGACCGTGTAGTATATGGTGGACTTACCAAAAAAGATCTCCCAAGAGGCAATTGGAGGCCACTTTCAAGACAGGAAATTATAAACATTAAAATGTTGTAATTATCCCGTAACTTTTATTTAATAAAACCAATAATTTTTTAATACTTTTGTGATGTTAGATTATTTGAATTTCTACAAAAGGAAATTTAATGCATACAGGATCACTGTTTTAAAACAAAGTTTTAATAAAACGAATTGATGTTTTTTGATAAAATAAATACAACCAATTGAACCCGTTGATTTTATTTTCTGTTAACACTTTCCCGGTGCAACTTCGCGAGATCGCTTTTGGCTTTCTAAAAAATCGCTTGTTTACCCCTGTTCCCTTTCGTTATTTGTATCTTGACAAAGATTTACAAGTCCATAACTATAGGCGCCCCGAGTTAATTCCTAATCATTTTGAAAACACCAAACCACAGCTTTGAATACAAAATATAAAGATTTAATAAATCAGACCTTTTATTTCCCACAGGAAGAATTTAAGTTGGTAGATAATGATCTTCAATTTCACGATATAGATTTGATGGAATTGGTTGATAAATATGGTACCCCGCTGAAGTATACCTATTTACCAAAAATTTCAGAAAACATCAACCGGGCAAAAACCTGGTTTAATAATGCTATTGAAAAACACGATTATAAAGGCAGTTACAATTATTGCTATTGTACCAAAAGTTCACATTTCAAGCATATATTAAATGAAGCCTTAAAAAATGATATTCACATTGAAACCTCTTCGGCATTTGACATCAATATTGTTGAAAGTTTAAAGGCTTCCGGAAAGATCAACAATGATACCTATGTGATCTGCAACGGATTTAAACGCGATCAATATATCAACAATATCGCCAATTTAATCAATAGCGGACATAATAACTGTATTCCTATAATCGATAATTTTGAAGAAATTGATTTGCTTACTGCTGAAATAAATGATCCTTTTAAAATAGGGATCAGAATTGCTTCGGAAGAAGAACCTAAATTTGAATTCTATACCTCCAGATTAGGGATTGGTTATAAAAACATTGTTCCTTTCTACAACCGAAAGGTTAAGGATAATGAACAAATAGAGCTAAAAATGCTTCACTTTTTCCTCAATACCGGGATTCGGGATACCGCTTATTATTGGAATGAATTGAACAAGTGTTTACAGGTTTATATCAACTTAAAAGAGGTCTGCCCTACTTTGGACAGCCTGAATATAGGCGGTGGATTTCCAATAAAGAATTCACTGGCTTTTGAATACGATTACCAGTATATGGTTGATGAGATCGTTAATCAAATCAAATTAACCTGTGATGATGCCGGGGTTGAAGTACCTCACATTTTCACTGAATTCGGTTCGTTTACCGTAGGAGAAAGCGGTGGTGCTATTTATGAAATTTTATACCAAAAACAACAAAATGACCGTGAAAAATGGAATATGATCAATTCCTCTTTTATCACAACTTTACCTGATTCCTGGGCAATAAGCAAGAAATTTGTTATGCTCCCCATCAATCGATGGAATGATGAATATGAACGGATATTATTGGGAGGATTGACCTGTGACAGTGACGATTATTACAATTCAGAGCAAAACACAAACGCGATTTACCTGCCCAAATACAAAAAGGACAAACCTTTATATATAGGTTTCTTTAATACCGGGGCATATCAGGAAACCATAGGTGGATTCGGCGGATTACAACACTGCCTTATTCCCCAGCCAAAACAAATTTTGATTGACAGAGACAAGGACGGGAATATCACCACAGAAGTTTTTTGTGAACAACAAACATCTGAAGATCTTTTATCTATATTAGGTTACAGCAAAAAATAATTGGATTTTAAAAAAAATTCTAACTTTAAACGTTTATATTCAACTTTTCAAATTAAAATTATTAAAATAAAGCGATGAGCAAAAAGAATTACGCCGGAATACCTGACAAACACGCACGTCTTGACGATGCTACGGTAGTATTA
>JBBRGD010000328.1:0-3101 GCA_038241065.1 Flavobacteriales bacterium | reverse complement strand
GCCTGTTGTTTATAGTCAATTTCATGACGGACAACAAGCCAAAAATGAGATTTCAGAAATTCCTTGCCTGCGCGGTTTTCCCAGTGAGCCTTTGCAACATCTTGGATCCATTGCACATATCGCACATTGTTTACGTGCTGTAACTCGTCAAGGTCCTCTTTGGTGACCTTGATCCCGATTTCGTATATTTCAGGAGTATAGTTCATTTTTTAACAATTTCAATTTCAAACAACTTATCCCAGTTTTTTCCGGTTACGTAAAGTTTTTTGGTGTTCGGGTTGTATGCAATCCCGTTTAAAACATCCAGTTTGGGATTTTGGGTAACTTTGTCCCGCAGTCCATGAAAATCAATTAATCCTTCAATAGCTCCATTTTCGGGATTTATTATCGCAACTCCATCACGCTGATAGGTGTTGGCATAAATTTTTCCTTCAACCCATTCCAATTCGTTAAGTTGGGTAGAAATGCTTTTGTGGGTAGTAGGTTGGATAAAGGATTCTTCCGCCATAGTTTTGCCATTGAGCACCCATATTTTTTCGGAGCCATCGCTTTTATAAAATTGAATTCCGTTATTGCAAAGTCCCCAGCCTTCTTTGCTTTGATTGAATTTAAACGTGCCTGTTTTTTCAAAGCTTTTAAGATCATAGACCAGGCCTTCTCCTTCTTTCCAGGTAAGTTGGTAGATTTTACCGTTTAAAATAGATAGGCCTTCCCCAAAATAACGGTCGGCCAATTTTACGTTTTTAAGGACTTCCCCGGTTTCAAAATTTGTTTTTCTCAATGAAGAGCTTCCGTATTGTCCGGTGCTTTCATATAAAGTGTCATTGTAAAACTCCAGTCCCTGCGTGTAAGCTTCCCTGTCATGCGGATACGTGTTGATGATCTTGTAAGTGTAGATATCTGGTGGGCTATTATTGAATATTTTCACATCAATCTTTATTGTATCTGCTGCGCCTTCAGAATAAACCATCGCCCGGATAGTTTGGTTCCCTAATTTTTGATCTTTAAGCGGAAGTTCAACCTCAGTTGCTCCAGGCTCGGTTTTCAGGAAATTGTTTTCAAAATAGAACAGGGTAGAGTCTATTTTTCTGTTTTTAGGATTCTTTAAGGCAATTTCAATGCTCTCTCCCAGCTGATATTCTGCCTTAGAATTGCTGATACTCAAAGAAAAATCACTTATTTTTTTATTTGAATTACTTCCGCAGGAAATAAGGATCAGATTTAATATTAACAGTAACAGAAGCTTAGCTTTTTTCATTTAAAAATTTGTTTTTGCTTTTGGCTAAATTAATTATTTCAACTTAAAAACTCTTGCAAAAAGCATCAAAGATTGTATATTTGCACCTGGCAAGTCCCACACAACTAGCTCCTGTTGAACTCCCCCAGGGCGGGAACGCAGCAAGGGTAAATGGTTGAGCAGTGTGATGTGGGTCGCTTGCCTTTTTTTTGTGTCTGATATTTAAATTTTATTGCATCTTTGTGGCCATGAAAACAGATACTTTCCCTAAAGTTGTTCTTATTACCGGCGGTTCTTCAGGAATCGGAAAATCCATAGGTGAATTCCTTAAAGAAAAAGGTTTCAAGGTATATGGAACCAGCAGAAATCCATCCAAAACCACAAATAATATCTTCCCAATCATAGCGCTGGATGTCACTAAAAATGATACTATTCAGGCTGCCATTTCTAAAATAATTGAAAATGAAGGCCGAATTGATATTCTTATTAATAACGCCGGAATCGGAATTACGGGCCCTTTAGAGGAAACTCCCGATTCTGAAATTAAAAAAGCTTTTGATACCAACTATTTCGGCCCATTAAATGTTATCAAGGCAGTTTTGCCGTTTATGCGCAAACAAGGCGGTGGCTTGATAATTAACATCACTTCTATTGCCGGTTATATGGGATTGCCTTACAGAGGGATTTATTCGGCAACAAAAGGAGCTTTAGAAATTACCACAGAGGCTTTTAGAATGGAATTAAGGGAATTTAATATTAAAATGACCAATGTGGCCCCGGGAGATTTTGCGACCAATATTGCTGCCGGCCGTTATCACGCCCCGCTTTTGGAAAATTCTCCTTATAAAAAAGCCTATAAGAACACGTTGGAGCTTATGAACAAGCATGTAGATGAAGGAAATGATCCTATGGTGATGGCTAAAGCCGTCTTTAAAATTATTAAGAAGGGAAATCCCAGAGGCCATTACAGAATAGGGGAGCCGCTTCAAAAATTTTCGGTTGTTCTGAAGCGTATTTTACCGGATAAAATTTATGAGAAAATATTGCTGAAGCATTATAAATTGTAATTTTGCGTCGCGACTTAGAAAATCCAGTTTTTTAGACAGAAGGATTTTTTTAGTAAACATTAAAAAAGTACACTAAACAAACCATTATGAAATTTTTTATCGATACTGCAAATCTTGATCAAATTAAAGAAGCCCAGGATTTGGGGATTTTGGACGGAGTTACCACCAATCCTTCGCTTATGGCCAAAGAAGGAATTACCGGAAAGAAAAATATTATCAATCATTACATAAAAATATGTGAGATAGTAGATGGCGATGTAAGTGCCGAAGTAATTGCCACAGATTTTGAGGGAATTATAAAAGAAGGGAAAGAACTTGCCAAATTGCACAATCAAATTGTTGTAAAAGTTCCTATGATCAAAGAAGGAATTAAAGCAATAAAATACTTTAGCGATAACGGAATTAGAACAAACTGTACCTTGGTATTTTCTGCTGGACAAGCTCTATTGGCTGCAAAAGCCGGTGCTACTTATGTTTCTCCTTTTATAGGAAGACTGGATGATATTTCTACAGACGGGTTAAACCTGATTGCAGATATCCGCTTGATCTATGATAACTACGGTTATGAAACTCAAATTTTAGCAGCTTCAATCAGACACAGCATACATATATTGGAATGTGCCAAAATTGGAGCAGATGTAATGACCGGACCGCTTTCAACTATTGAAAGTTTGTTGAAACACCCGCTTACTGATATAGGTTTGGAGAAATTTCTTGCAGATTATAAAAAAGGCAACTAAATTTAGTCATATCTTATAAAAACCCCCGACTTTAATTAAAGTTGAGGGTTTTTATGT
>JBBRGD010000327.1:0-3114 GCA_038241065.1 Flavobacteriales bacterium | reverse complement strand
GCCCATTTTTATTCCAAAGAAAGGAGCCACTGTTCAACTTACCTTAGAATCGCTTCCTTTTTATAAACGCATAATAGAGGTTTATGAAGGTTCTGAAATGGGAAACACAAATAATATTAGTGTGAACGGCACTCAGGTCTTGCTAAATGGCACTGCACTCAATTCTTACACCTTTAAACAGGATTATTACTGGATGATGGGTGACAATCGACATAACAGTCTTGACAGCCGCTATTTTGGTTACGTCCCTGAAAATCATGTGGTGGGAAAACCCGTATTCGTTTGGATGAGTTGGGATACCAACGGAAACGGAATCATGAATAAAATAAGATGGGAAAGATTGTTCACTACCGTTAGCGGAAACAGTGACCCGGTCTCTTATTTGCCATATTTCCTTATTGTAGTTGTATTGCTGACTGGATTTAATTTCTTCAAAAAAAGAAGGGATTCATAATTTATAAAGGTTTGTTTTTTAAATCCTGAGCAAAAATTGAAACCTAAAATATTTTAACCACTTTAGGCACTTTAGGCACTAAAAACTAAACAGTCAAAATTTTACGAACAGTGTAATTACCTATTAAATAATCGAAGCTTAATTATTCAGCAACTTTAGGCACTTATAATCAGGCACTTAAATCGGACACTCAAAATTTTATAAACAGTGTAATTACCTATTAAATAATCGAAGCTAAATTATTCAGCAACTTTAGGCACTCTAAATTATATGAACTGAATAGTTTCTTAATTGGAAATCGAAGCCAAATAACTCAGTAACTTTAGGCACTTTAGACACTTTTGGCACTTTAGGCACTTATAATTAGGCACTCTTGATCATGCAGGAAATTTTATTATCCCTTCCTTATTTCGGTTCCATTTCTCATTTCAGGGAATTGGTAAAACCAGCATTAATAAAATTCGAGAATGAAGATAACTATCAAAAACAAACCTACAGGAATCGGATGTTTATTTATGATACCAACGGAAAATTACTGCTGAACATTCCTATAAAACACCTGCCAAAATCCAATCCTAAACAGCATCAGAAATATAAGGATGTGCAAATAGATCCTGAATATAAATGGCAAAAACAACATTGGAGAACCTTAAAGACGGCTTATCAAACTTCTCCCTTTTTTGAGTATTATGAAGATGAACTTGCACCGCTCTACCAAAAAGAGTTTAAGTACCTGATGGATTTTAATTACTCCTGTTTTGAAGTGATATGCGGATGCCTTCAGTTGAATATAGATTTTGATAAAACTTCAGAATTTATTCAACAGCCTGAAAACGCCATTGATAAACGAGAGATTATCAATGCGAAAATACAACTCCAAATTCCCAAATACAATCAGGTTTTTATGGAAAAACAAGGATTCCTGCCCAACCTTTCCATGCTGGATCTCTTGTTTAATGAAGGTCCCAACTCCATCAATTATTTAAAAAATTTGTGAGGGAAAAAATACTGAAGGTTGAAGTTTTCTAATTGTAAATTTTGAATTTTGCCCCGAAGCTTCGGGGTTGAATTTTGAATTAATTCCTACCATTTAATTCTGCACAAAAGGGGAAAATGATCGGAATAATTAACCGGGAAAATTTCAAAAGATTCAATTCCAATAGATTTGTCTATCATGAAAAAATCTATTCTTAAGGGAAAATAACTCAAATTGAATGATTTTCCGAATCCTGTTCCAGCTTCCAAAAACGCATCGTTAAAACGTGTTCCTTTTACCAACTTGTAGATATAAGAAAAAGCCGTGTTGTTAAAATCTCCAATAATCAAAGTTTTATAGGGTGATCTTTTTACATCCTTCATCAACATCTCTGCTTGATTTTGCTGAAGTTTAAAACCGTGTCCAATCCTTCCGATCAGTTTTTTTGAATCGCCTTCCTGAAGATCTTTTATTTCCGGTTTGATGTTCAGGGACTGAAAGTGAACGTTAAAGATTCGAAGGGTATCATTATCCTTAACAATATCAACAAAAATCGCGTTGTTATTGCCGTCTTCGGGAAAACCTACCGAATGTTTTTTAATGATGGGGTATTTTGAATAAATAGCAGAACCAAATTCAGAGTTCTTATCCTTTGAAAATATAAAATTATAAGGAAAGTCCCTGAACATTTTGCCATCCCCAATAAAATGCTCCTGGGTAAGAAGAATGTCAGGATCTTTTTCTGCAACGAAATCCGCGATTTTTCCAGGGATGTTTTTATCCTTTGTCCATTTATAAGAATTGAACATTCGCACATTATAACTCATTACTGAAAGGCTTCCTGAATCCGTTTCTTCGGTATTTCCTGAAAATTGAAATAAGGAAAATACGTGATTATACCCAATGAGCAGGACTATTAAAGAAAGTAGTAATTGTCTTTTAAACCTGATGGCCCAAAATAACAGAAAGAGTAAATTCAATATGATAAGCAAGGGAACTCCTAAACTTAAAACCGACAATAAGGGGAAGGTTTTTGGAGGAACGTAAGGCAATAAATAAGAGATCAATAAGGCAAAAGCCAACAGTGAATTAAGGACAAAAATTATTTTATCCATTAAGCCAAGATTTTTCATTTAATTATCTTTTCCGGCATTAAACAAAAAGTCCTTTTCCTGCTTTGTCAGACTTTCGTAACCACTTTTGCTTATTTTATCCAGAATACCATCTATTTTTTGTTGCTTCTCATTTTTGCTGTCCTTGGTGGAAACTGGTTTTTTACGGGTAGTTTCCGTTTTTTTATAAACTGTGTGCATAGTGGGTTTGGATTTTTTCCCGGAGATGAACAAGGAAAGGAACCAGGTGATAATCTTCTCAAATCCGCTGCCAATATCGTTTCCTTTTGCCAATTGATTTGCGTAAACATATCCAAATAATGCTCCGCCAAGATGCGCCAAATGGCCTCCCGCATTTCCAAAAGGAATCTGGATCACATCTATTACCACTAAAAATGCGGCGATATACCAGAACTTAATGGGGCCCAAAATCAACAATCGTATCCTCATATTGGGAATATGTGTTGCAATGCCCACTAAAACGGCCATTACTCCGGCAGACGCCCCCAGGAGGTAGGATTTTCCCGTGGCCTGAAAGGCTGGAAATAAATTATAACTCAACATATAAACCA
>JBBRGD010000326.1:0-3118 GCA_038241065.1 Flavobacteriales bacterium | reverse complement strand
AACGATCTGGTTTAATTTGATCGAGTCAATTCTCAACCTTTCTATTTGAAAACCTCCTTTAGCACCTTTTACAGATTCAACAATATCGTTTTTAACGAGTTGTTGCAATATTTTTGCGGTAAAGGCAATCGGAGAATCTATGGCCGATGCTATTTCCTTCAGATTCACGCGATTTCCTTCCAAAGATTGCATCGCAATATATATGGTTGCTCTAATTCCGTATTCGCAGGCTTTTGAAAACATTCTGTAATTATTTGATGCAAATATATGACAATTTTAAATAGGACAAAATTATCCGAGATTTTAAATTTGAGAATTGAATATTGAATATTGAGATAAGAGAGGATTGGAAATGGAGAAACTTCGGTAAATAAAACATTTTAGCTTAAAAAAGGAGAAAAAGACTGTAAACAGGACTACATCAAAGTTGGAAGCCTGAAGAAATTTAAAAATTATTTTCTTGCATATGCCTTTCGGCATGCAGACCTGCCTTAAAAACAGCATTGAGAATCAAAATAATGAAATCCCCAAGCTTCGGGAGAAAAAAGGAACGCTCATACAAGTGTATTAATTTGAAAAGGCTCTACTTTTAAAATAGCTATTGTGCCCAAAAACTCGAATTTTCGGCCTTTTGGCACTCTTTAGGGACGGGGCAGGAACAAAAGGCCGAAAATTCAATTAATCTACCCTACCTAAAGGTAATAATCGAATTTTCCGGGTCTTGATCAGCTTAAAACCATAGAGTTATCAAAAATGAACGAAAATAGCAACGCAGTATTAAACTAGAATCTGCGAAATGAAATCTGCTGGATTTGCAAAAAAAATATGCAACAATAAAATCCGGTTTTAAATTACCATTTCCCGATTTATAAGGATCTTAGAAATCATCCTGGTTTCAGATTTGATGGAATTTGTGATCAAACAGGCTTTTTCAGCTTTCTGAAGAATTCTTTCTGCCCTTTCCATATCTTCTTCTTTCGAAATAGTTAAAACGGGTTCCAGAAGCACTTCCGTCATTAAAAATTTCCCGTCTATTTGCTCCAGTTTTCCTTTAGCCGGGCAACTAAAACTCACATATTCCAATTTGGAGTTTTCTGCGATAGCTAAAAAAGTAGTCATAAAACAACTGCTCACCGCTGCTGTAAATAAATGTTCCGGGGACCAGATCCATTCTATTCCTTTTGGAAATGGCGGGGGAGTGGCAACTTCAAATTCATCCTGAAGTTCTGGAGATGAAATTTTTCCTTTTCTATCTTTTCTCCAGGAAAGATCTACGTTAAAATAATGTGGTTCCATTTTATTTTATTTTTGTTCGTTGTATTCAACTTCTATTAATTCAACCTCTTTCGGTTTGTCAGCATTGTTCTTTGCATCGGGCACAGCACAAGCATTTGCTCCGCAGCATCCGGTATTTGTTATTGCCTGATACAAAAAGAAAGCTGCGATAATGCCGGAAAATATCTCCAGGGTTTCAATGGCCTGAACTGCAAAATAGGCTCCGATTATCAACCGGAGCCATCTAATTAAATTCCATCCTACAAGAATCCTTAGTTTAATCATTAAATTTTATTTTGTAAACCATTCCAGCTTCCACCGTTGTACACTTGTGTATACCCGTTTGATTTTAAAATGCTTTTGGCAGAGCCGCTGCGCATTCCGGTCGCGCAACAGGTTATGATAGGTTTATCTTTGTCTTTAAACCTGCTCAAATTGTTGCTCAGCATATTTACAGGAATATTGACGGAGCGTTTAATGTGACCTCCACCAAATTCATTTTTGGTGCGAACATCCATAATGATTGCTCCATTTTTTACCAATTCGGCAAAATCTGCTTTTGGACCTATTCCGAATAGTTGTTTTATTATTTCTAACATATTTTTAAACTGTTTGAGTTTGAGATTGAAAATAATTCACATTCAACCAAGAACCTGCGTCAAAACATTCAATTCCATACTGTTCCAGGAAGCGATTTGCCTGCCCACTTCTGGCTCCGGAAGCACAACATAAAATAAGGGGAGCCTTCATGCTTTTTAATTCATTAATGCGTTCCGGGATTTCATTCAAAGGTATATTAATTGAACCGGCGACACTTCCTCCGCTAAATTCTCTTGAAGTTCGAACGTCTAAAATAGTTCCTTTATTTTCCCTGATTATTTTTTCAATATTCATAATTATTCCGATTTAATTTTTTCCTTCTGAAACATATTAAACAATAAACCGCCCATCAAAGCACCGTAAAGCGTGCTGTTTAGCGGGTTGGAAGTAATAGCACAGGTGCCACTCACACATCCTATAAAATGATAATATAAGTAACCTCCTAGAGATCCAAGAATCAAACCTATGATTGTGATTTTGTGCTTATTCAGGTACTTCATATTTATGTGTTTCGTTTATTCATTTATAATTGAATAAGTGGCCAAATTTAGATAAACGAATCCTGATTCAATGTTACTTTTGTTACACAGCTTTAAACTAAACAGTTATTTTTTTTAAGGGAACCTGAAATCCATTGAATTTTGAAGCATGTATTTGTGATACATCAGGGAATTTGAGATTTAGTAAGAAAAAGTATTTTACAATTTTATAATAACAGAAAAACCCGGCTTCGGTAAAAGAAATTTTATTCCTGTTACCGAAGCCGGGTTAATTTTTTTGTAAACGGATTTATAAACTATCTATCACTTTCTTTAAATTATCCCGAACCTGTTCTGCCACCGGGCCAAGTTTGTCATTTTTTACCGCCATCATTGAAGCTACAGGATTTACTGCAGAAACTTCCACTTTCCCGTTTTCAAGTTCCTGAACGATCACGTTGCAGGGAAGCATGGTCCCAATATTTGGCTCTGCAAGGATCGCTTGATGGGCAAAATTTGGATTACAGGCTCCCAGGATCCGGTATTTTCTAAAATCAAGGTCAAGTTTCTTTTTAAAAGTCGCTTTTACATCTATTTCGGTAAGGATGCCAAAGCCTTCCTTTTTTAACTCTTCTGTAACCTTATCTATTGCATCGTCAAAATTGTAGTCGACTGTTTTTGAAAAATAATAATTCATATCAATTGTGTTTTAAGTGAAATTCCATAATTCATAAAAGTAATAAATTGAAACTTATCAATCTGTC
>JBBRGD010000325.1:0-3119 GCA_038241065.1 Flavobacteriales bacterium | reverse complement strand
CATCACAAACACTTTTTAAAAGAAATTGAAGGCGGGGTTGAAATGGAAGATATTGTAGATTATAAACTTCCCTTCGGAATTATTGGCCAACTGGTACAACCCCATCTGGTAGCACCTAAATTAACAGAAATTTTTAATTACAGAAGGCATAAATTAATCGAATTGTTTGGCGATTATCCCGATGAGATCATCAAAAACCAAGATTTAAAAGAGAATTTATTAACATAAAGTTACACACAAAATACCTTAATTTTAAAGTTGATATGAGCATAATGCAAACACGATACAAAGACAATTTAATATATGCGAATTACCCCCGATAGCTATCTGGGGATCAATAAAAAAACAATAAATATCTACAAATGAAAAAAAATATAGTATTGATTGGAGGTTCACATGGTATTGGGCTGGAAAGCGCCAAAATCCTTGCTCCGGATAACAATGTGATTATAGCTTCCCGCACTTCCGATAATTTAGACGGAATGAATGTAAAGCATATAAAATTTGATGTAACCAAAGATAAAATTGAAGATCTGGATTTACCCGAAACTATTGATGGCTTGGTTTACTTCCCGGGAAGTATTAATTTAAAACCCTTCAAAATGCTTAAGCCCGAAGCATTTGAAGAAGAATTGAACCTGAATTTTATTTCCCTGGTAAAAGTTGTTCAAGGCCTGCTTCCCAAATTAAAGAATTCGGATAAGGCAAGTTTGGTGTTTTTTAGTACGGTTGCTGTTAAAGTTGGAATGCCATTTCATACCAGCGTCGCGGCTTCAAAAGGAGCAATTGAGGGATTTTCAAAAGCACTGGCTGCAGAGTATGCACCTGGTTTCCGGGTAAATGTAATTGCACCTTCTTTAACCAATACCCGGTTGGCAGAAAAATTGCTTTCCAATGATGATAAAAAGAAAAAAATGGACGAACGCCATCCCTTAAAACGAATAGGTCAAGCTGAAGATATTGCGAATTTGGTAAGCTTTTTACTATCGGATAAAAGCAGTTGGATGACCGGCCAGATATTGGGACTGGACGGTGGCTTATCAACTTTAAACATCAATTAATTAATGAATAAAAAAATAGCTGTTTTCTGGTTTAGAAGGGATTTGAGAATTGATGATAATGTTGGTTTCTTATCGGCTTTAAAATCGGATTTTCCTGTGCTTCCCATTTTTATTTTTGACCCTGAAATATTGGATCAATTGCCAGAAAATGACGCGAGGGTCACTTTTATTTACGAGAACCTTCAGAGAATGAGGAAAGAATTACAAAAAACCGGCAGTTCCATTGGAATTTACCACGGAGAACCTCAAAAAATATTTAAAAAGCTGTTGAAGGAATACGATATTCAAAGTGTATTTACCAACAGGGATTATGAACCCTATGCAAAAGAGCGGGATCGTAAAACAGAAATATTATTGTCCTCTAAAAATATCGATTTTCTCACCTTTAAAGATCAGGTAATATTTGAGAAAGATGAAATTGTAAAAAAAGATGGTACACCTTACGTGGTTTACACTCCATATATGAAATTATGGAAAGAAAAATTCAAAACAACCGGGTTGAAAATCCATAATACAAAGGGGTTTTTGGATAAGTTGGTCAAAAATACGGGTTTGCCAAATTTGAGTTTGAATGACATTGGCTTTGAAAAGTCAAAGCTCAGGGTGCCGGACTACAATGTTTCACCAGGACTCATTCAGGATTATGAAGCTAAAAGAAATTTCCCGGCAAAGGATGCTACTTCACATTTAGGTCCGCATTTGAGGTTTGGAACTGTAAGTATTCGTAAAATGATACAAAAAGCAGTTTCCCAAAAAAATGAGGTCTTTTGGCAGGAATTAATCTGGCGGGAGTTTTTTATGCAAATCTTATATCATTATCCCCAAACAGTTACCGAAGCTTTTAAAAAGAAATACGACAGGATCAAATGGCGGAATGATAAAGATGAATTTGAAAAATGGAAAGCCGGAAAAACCGGGTATCCATTGGTTGATGCCGGAATGCGTGAGTTAAATGAATCGGGGTTTATGCACAACCGGGTGCGGATGCTAGTGGGAAGTTTTTTATGCAAACATTTATTGATAGACTGGCGATGGGGCGAAGCCTATTTTGCCGAGAAATTGCTGGATTATGAAATGTCTTCCAATGTAGGAAACTGGCAATGGATTGCAGGTAGCGGAGTTGATGCCGCACCGTATTTCAGGATTTTTAATCCCACCACGCAGATAAACGATTACGACAAACAGCACGAATACATCAGAAAATGGGTAAAGGAATTCGGAACAAGCGATTACCCTGAAATGATGGTAGATCACAAGGAAGCCAGGGAAAGGGCATTAAAAGTTTATAAAGAGGCTGTTTCAGGAAATTAATGAGATATGAGGTCTGTTCTAATCTTTAAATAACTTCTTTGCTTTTTCAAGATCTTCGGGAGTATCGATTCCAATTCCCTTGAAATCGGTTTCCACCATCATAATGTTTTTACCATATTCCAGGTAACGGATACATTCTATTTTCTCTGTTGCTTCCAATTGCAACATTGGCAAATTATAAAAATCCATAAGAGCTTGTTTTCTGAAAGCATAAACTCCTATATGTTTAAAATAGGTGACTCCGGTGGTTGTATCTCTGGGATATGGCAACGGAAACCGGGAAAAGTAAAGGGCCAGATTATCCTTATTGGTAATTACTTTTACATTGTTTGGGTTGGTAATTTCCTCACTTTCATGCATAGGTGTTTTTAAAGAAGCCAGATCAATTGCTTTCTCGTCATCATCTTTAAATACTTCCAAAAGTTTTCTCAGGCTTTCCCTATCTATCAACGGCTCATCTCCTTGCACGTTCACAACAATATCCACATCCATATCCTCAACTGACTCTGCAATTCGATCACTTCCGCATTCGTGTTCTTTTTTGCTTTTAACGGTTTTTCCCCCAAATTGAATTATTTCGTCATAAATAACATCGCTGTCTGTCACTACATAAACATCATCAAACAAACGGGTATTCACCGCTGCTTCATAGGTTCTTCGGATCACGGTTTTTCCTTTGAGATCCTTCATTAACTTGCCCGGAAACCTTGTGGCTTCATATCTGGCTGGGATCATCGCTATTATTTT
>JBBRGD010000324.1:0-3120 GCA_038241065.1 Flavobacteriales bacterium | reverse complement strand
TTGTAATTTTGATGCGCAGGCAGGGATTGCTTTGAACGATAATTTCTTTAAATTAGTTGCTTGGTACGATAACGAATATGGTTATTCTGCCAAACTGATTGAACTTGCGACGTATGTGGCAAGTGTAAAATAACCATAGTTTTGAAAAACTGAATCTGAAGGCTGTTTTAAAAGCATCTATTATTTGCAATTAAAACAGCCTTTTTTACTACTTAAAGAAATTCTAATGATATTAATTGCCGATGGCGGTTCCACCAAATGCGACTGGATCCTGCTCGATAAAAAAGGAGAAAAAGTATTTAAAACAAGGACCAAAGGGCTGAACCCGGCCGTATTTCCTGAACATATGCTGGAGCAAAGGATTGAAGAAAACGCGGATCTCCAGGAAGTTAAAAATAAAGTGAATAAAATTCATTTTTACGGTGCCGGTTGCGGAACGGAAACTCCCCGGAAATTACTGCAGAATATTATTGCAAATTTTTTCACAAATGCCTCAGAGGTGATTGTTAAAGAAGATATGGTAGCAGCCGTATATGCAGCAACCAGCGAGCCGGGAATTGTATGTATTTTGGGAACAGGCTCAAATAGCTGTTATTTTGACGGGGAAAATATAGAGATGGCCGTACAATCACTTGGGTACATTCTTATGGATGAAGCAAGTGGAAATTATTTTGGAAAACGTCTTATCCGCGATTATTATTACAAGCGTATGCCTCCAGATATCGCCAAGAAATTTGAAGAGTCGTACAATCTGGATTCAGACGAAATTAAAAAAAATCTATACCAGAGAGAAAATCCTAACACGTACCTGGCTTCCTTTGCCGAGTTTATTTTTAGCAACGAGAGGAACGGATATTTTTATAAACTGGTGCATGAAGGTGTTATGGATTTTATTCATACCCGGGTTCTTTGTTTTAAACAAGCCCAAAATGTACCGATACATTTTATAGGAACTATCGCTTATTTTAGCGAAGATATCATCAGGGCGGTAGCCCAGCCGTATCATCTTGAAATAGGAAATATTGTGAGAAGACCCATAGATGGAATTGTTGAACATTATCGAAAGAATATTCTAGAGGTTAAATAACAGGCCATATATTCCTAAGTACATCAAAAATTATTGCAAAGGCAAATAAAGTTAAAGACTTCATTTGCCTTTTTTGATATGCGAAATATTAATTAACCGGCATTCCATAAATTTTACTACATTTAGGTAAAATCAAATTTAAATGCTGGTAAAGGTTTATGGCAGTGCTGTTTTTGGGGTAGAGGCCACCACAATAACCGTGGAGGTAAACGTGGTACCCGGAGTAGCATTTTATCTTGTTGGCTTGCCGGATAGTGCTATAAAAGAAAGCAGTTATCGCATTGCCGCTGCCTTACAAAACAATACATATAAATTTCCCGGCAAGAAGATCACTATCAATATGGCTCCCGCCGATCTCCGGAAAGAGGGCTCTGCCTATGATCTCACCTTAGCACTGGGAATTCTCGCAGCTTCAGGACAAATAAAAGCTGAAAATATTTCAGAATATGTCATTATGGGCGAACTTTCTCTAGATGGAAGTCTGAATCCGCTAAAAGGTGCCTTACCCATTGCTATTAAAGCCAAACAAGAAGGTTTTAAAGGAATAATTCTCCCAAAACAAAACGTAAAAGAAGCGGCCATCGTGAGTGGGCTGGAAGTTTACGGAGTGGATAATATTTTACAAGTGATCAAATTTTTTGATAAAAATGAGCCTTTGGAACGCACGATCATTAATATCCAGGAAGAATTTGACAATAATTTGGAACATCCGGATCATGATTTTGCCGATGTTAAAGGCCAGGAATCTATTAAACGCTGCATGGAAATTGCCGCTGCGGGTGGCCACAATATCATTTTAATAGGTCCGCCGGGAGCGGGTAAAACTATGTTGGCAAAACGCTTGCCCAGTATTTTACCTCCAATGACCATGCAGGAAGCTCTGGAAACTACAAAAATCCATAGTGTAGTAGGAAAAGTTAAGGAAAATGTAGGCTTGATGTCTCAAAGGCCGTTTCGCAGCCCTCACCATACAATTAGCGATGTTGCCCTTGTAGGTGGTGGTGCTTATCCGCAGCCGGGAGAAATTTCACTTTCCCATAATGGGGTTTTGTTTTTAGATGAATTGCCCGAATTTAAACGAGGGGTACTGGAAGTGTTGCGCCAGCCTCTTGAGGACAGGGAAGTAACCATTTCCCGCGCAAAATTTACGGTGACTTATCCCTCCAGTTTTATGCTGGTTGCAAGTATGAATCCAAGTCCAAGCGGATTTTTTAACGATCCCGGCGCACCAAGAACTTCTTCTCCTGTAGAAATGCAACGCTATTTAGGAAAAATCAGCGGTCCATTATTGGATCGAATCGATATACATATTGAGGTTACTCCTGTTCCCTTTGAAAAATTGAGCGAAGAGCGAAATGGCGAAAGCAGCGTTGAGATCAGAAAAAGGGTGACATCTGCAAGACAATTGCAAACCTTGAGATTCAATGGAAATGAAAAAGTCCACTACAATGCGCAAATGAACGTAAAACAGATCAAGGAATTCTGTCAACTCGATGATGCCTCAAAACAATTATTAAAAACCGCGATGGAACGCCTAAATCTTTCTGCCCGGGCTTATGACAGGATTTTGAAAGTATCCCGAACCATAGCCGATCTTGAAGAATGTGAACACATAAAGGGTGCTCATATCAGTGAAGCTATTCAATACCGAAGCCTGGACCGTGAAGGTTGGTTAGGTTAAATATTTCTAAGATTTCAATTCCTTGGTTAAGATTTCAATACATTTGAAGAATGAAAAATCAATTTTTACAACCCATTTAAAATGAAAACAAACTTTTTAGCGCTTTTAATACTATTATTGATTGGTTGTAAAGGTGAAGACCGCAAAAAAAATGATCAAAATCTGAATAATGATGCTGATTCCAGTGAGGCTTTTTCCATTGATGCTCTTTTAGATGAAGATATAATTGCCTTGAATTTAGAAGAAGCTAACATCTGCGCGAGCAGGCGCAGGCCCGCGACGGCGCCGCGTTCGACCTCGCCGCGTGGCACCGGCGAGCCCTGGACCTGGGGTCGGTCGGCCTGGACACGCT
>JBBRGD010000323.1:0-3132 GCA_038241065.1 Flavobacteriales bacterium | reverse complement strand
TATCTATATCACATACATCATATTTCCATTTCATAAAGGACCTGGTATGCTCAAGCGAAGTTTTATATCGCTCTAGTGTGGCTGGAGAAAAATCTTTTCCAACAAGGCTTTTCATCTGATCATTATGTTGCTGGAAGATTGCTATGATCATCTTTGATTTGTCACTGGTACCTTTTAAAGTATTTCTCAGTCCTTCTGCAGTTATCATTTCGTTTTTCTCCAATAGTATTCGTCTTACTTCATAGACTTTTGTTTGTAAGGTATCGAGATAAGCATTTAGTGATTTCACATCTTCCTTTGTTCCATTTATACGACCTGCATTTGCATTCCACTTGTCAGGATCGCAATTTCTTCCGGTAGAAATTTCTTTAGGTATACCATCAACCGTTATGCGCAGATAGATAGGAATGTTTCCTGTGCGGTAATTTTTTGGCTTTTTTAAATAGAAAAGCAGGCTAAAACTTTTTTCGAGCATAATAACTCATTTTAAAGGTTATCAAATATCGGATTTGAGTTATTATCTGACAATGGGTTCAGAAATTGAACATCTTGATAGTCAATTCCTTACGCCGTGTTCAGTGAGTCTTTTTTTTAAGGGTCAATGACTCATGAATTACTCACTGGATTTTGCAGTTAAAAGGAGCAATTTGGGTAAGTTGTAAAATCAAAAAAGCCCGCAAATCAACGATTTGCGGGCTTTTGACTTCTTTTGATATTGTTTTCAGCGGAGAGAGAGGGATTCGAACCCCCGGAGGCTTTCACCTCAACGGTTTTCAAGACCGCCGCATTCGACCGCTCTGCCATCTCTCCGGCGCAAAAATAGGGGTACAGGCCCTGCGAAAAAAAAAATCTTGAAAAATTATTTTAACACGGCCTCAAAGCCTTATCCCTAAAGGATTGTAGCGTAATGGAAAAAAAGTCAAAATTCAAAATTTAAAATTCAAAATTCAAAATCTGAACCTTGAAAATATCCTACGCGTAAGCGACATAGAATTCAAAATGCATATTTTAAAATGATATAGACTGGTTTGAGGGATTAAATAAGAATTTTTTCATTTTTCATTTTACATTCTTAGTCATTTCCCAAATATTCCAATAACTTTTTTTGAAATGGTCAATTTGCCTTTCTTTACACGCTAATTAATTCCAGATGAAAGTGCTTGTTATTGAAGATGAACCTGAAATGCGTGATAACATTGCCCACTCATTGCACCAGGAAAATTATATTGTTGAAACAGTGGATGATTATTTTTCAGCCAAAAAAACTGGTCACAGGAAATACAATTTTACAAATTTGAGCTGGAGGCAAGTGGTAAAAAAGATCTGAACCTGGTGTTTGCGGAAGTTGGAACAGTAACGTATGAAATTAAATATTGGGATTGATCCATTTTAGAAACAATCATTTTAAAAAATAAAATGAAAGAATTATGCGATTTACATTATTAATAGTAGTAGTCATTATCAGTATGGGCTTTATTTTCTGGAAAGATATTAATCATGTGATCGATAATATTAAAGCGCCAAAAACTTTAGCAAGAGAAAATAAAATTTCAAACAAGGAATCCGGGATCACGTCATCATACGGTATCACCGTGATAGAACAATGGGATCTTCCAAATGTGTTGAAGGAAGTTTCGGGTATTGCATATCTTGATCAGAATACATTTGCCTGCGTACAGAATGAAGATGGGATCATATTTATTTACAACAAGTCAACGAATAAAATTGAAAAGGAGATTTCATTTGCAGGTGGCTGTGATTACGAAGGTCTCTCTGTGAATGGATCAATGGCACATGTTGTAAGATCGGATGGGAAGATTTTTGAAGTGGATATGAATACCGACAAATCATTTGCAAAGAAGTATGATACACCATTAACCAGTGAAATTCAAAAGTCAAAAGTCAAAAGTCAAAAGTCAAAATTCCTGATAATTGAATGTGTTTTACAGGTATAGAATTACTATCAGAATATTTTTTCATTTTTACTTTTACATTTTTCATTTTGTTTTTATGCCAATGACTTGCGGTATAAGCATTTTCAAATTGCCTCATGATCATATTAATTCCTAATCACCGTCATTGTTTCTAATAATTAAATTCAGCACCTTGTTGTAATAATTTAATTGAAACATTATGGAAAACAATTTAATAGAAAAAATTGCTGATCGATTTGGTCAGCATGCATCTGTAAAAAATGTATTTGGCGAAGCCATAGAAACACAGGGTAAAACCATTATTCCGGTGGCCTGTGTCGCCATGGGTTTAGGCGGTGGACATGGCCGCAAAATGAGTAAAGGAAACCAAAACAACGAAGGCAACCTGCCCGAAGGCGAAGGTGCCGGCGGCGGTTTGATGACAACTGCCAAAGGGATATACGAAATAACGGGCAAGTGTACCCGCTTTATTCCGGCCAATGCCGCTATGCAGTATATTGCCATTGCCGTTTTTGCTTACCTGGCTGGGCGATTGATAGGAAGAAAACGGTAATGATAAAACCACAATCCTGAATAATATAATTACCGTTTTACCAGGTAATAATGGAAGATATATGTCGAAATCTTTTATTGAAGCGAAACCCTAAATCCTAACCCCTAAACTATTCCAACCATCATATTAACCCAATTTGAATTATGATTTCTTTTAGCAAAGGGAATGATATTTGTTACAGTTTAATCAAATCGCGTGGTATGGAAACCGATTACTCGGACTATGATCTTGGTTCCCTGAAAGCGTTATATGAAAGGGAAGCCATGAACTTAAGACATAAATTACTTAGTGGATACGCCTGGGAAGATGTGCAGGAAGAAAGACGGCGGATGACAAAGATTGCCTCGGTTCTTTATAAACGATCTGCACTTTGGTCAGGCTTACCCGGTGATTATGTTCCATATAAAAAAATTCAAAAGCGAAAATAGTTTTTACGGTTAGGGTTGTATGTTATATTTTTTCCTGTTACCGGTTTCATCATCAAGACCATGATCATCCTGGCAATATATACGGGGAATCAGGAAATTTAATCTAATCGCTCCACACTAAACACTAAACGTTAACCAGGTGTTCAACAATTTTTTTCAGCTGACGAATATGGCGCTGGGTATGAATGCTCATAAATTGAATCCATTCCGAGTTGAT
>JBBRGD010000322.1:0-3134 GCA_038241065.1 Flavobacteriales bacterium | reverse complement strand
CTGATCGGAAAAAAACTCAAAAGTCAATCCAGCCGGGCTCAGGAAGAAAATGGTCATTTTTTATCCATAGTTGAAGAAACCCTGTCCAGTCTGAAGATTGTCAAAGGCTTTAATGCCGAAGGACAGTTCCAACAAAAATTTCAGGATTCCACCAATAGGCTGAATACCATTTTAAACAGCCTAATTAACCGCCAAAACCTGGCTTCTCCTGCAAGTGAATTTTTAGGAATTTTTGTAATTGTCATCATCCTTTGGTTTGGCGGAAAAATGGTATTGGTAGATCAAACATTAGATGCAGCATCCTTTATCGCGTTTTTGGGACTGGCTTATAACATTTTAACTCCGGCAAAGCAGATCTCCAAAGCCTCCTATAGCGTTAAAAGAGGAAATGCGGCCGCCGAAAGGATCATGGACGTATTGGAAACTTCTTCCACTATATTGGATGCTCCGGATGCTGTCACATTATCTGAATTTAAGCAGGCCGTTGAGATTGAAAACATCAATTTTAAATACGAAGAAGAATTGGTGCTGAAAAATTTCAGCTTAAATGTTCCCAAAGGAAGCACAGTAGCTCTAGTGGGGCAATCCGGGAGCGGAAAATCTACCATTGCAAATCTGGTGACCCGGTTTTATGATGTAAACCAAGGAAGCATTAAAATTGACGGAATTGATATTCGCCAAATTACCAAACATTCCCTTCGCGGGTTGATGGGATTGGTGACACAGGATTCAATTCTGTTTAACGACACCATAAAAAACAATGTATCCCTTGGGAAAAGCGATGCCACAGAAGATGAAATTATTGACGCGCTTAAAATAGCAAATGCATGGGAATTTGTGAAGAATTTACCACTTAGCCTTGAAACGAATATTGGCGACAGCGGAAATAAACTGAGCGGCGGACAAAAACAGCGCCTTTCTATTGCCCGCGCCGTATTAAAAAATCCTCCCATTATGATATTAGATGAGGCAACATCTGCTCTAGATACCGAAAGCGAGAAATTAGTGCGAAAAGCCCTGGAAAATATGATGAAGAACAGAACTTCAATAGTGATTGCACACCGACTTTCAACCATCCAAAATGCCGATCTGATCGTGGTAATGCATCAGGGTGAAATAACGGAACAAGGCAAACACGATGATTTACTGAGCCAAAACGGGATTTACAGGAAATTGGTAGATATGCAGTCTTTTGAATAAATAAAATCTAAAAAACACTATTAAAACTCACAGGTTTTAAAAACCGGTTATGTTTAGCTAAAAAAAAAAACTGCAAGCATCCAAAACGCTGGCAGGGTTTTTTTTAAATTCTATAGTTAAAAATCTCGACACAAAAAAAATGGATGAAGTAGGTTCATCCATTTTTCAAATTATCTCCATCTCGGGGGCGATGAAAATAAGGCTCAAATTCAACTTATTTCTTAGGGCTAAAAAAGCTTAAATCGATTGGTTATATCAAATATAATATAATAATCGGATCTTCCAAATAAAATTTGCTCTTAATCTTAATATTATGTATTTCATCGGATTTATATTTTTATATTCCTACAAAATTCTTACAAAATATAGAGTTTTGAAATTTAAAACTTTTCAATAACTTTAATCCCTAACAAAAAAATTATCTTTGGAAAAGGAGGATGCCTTATTATTAAGAAAACTGCGCAATCCAAAAATGCGACATAAGGCATTTAAGGAACTTGTTTCTTGTTTTAAAGAGCGTTTGTACTGGCACATCCGTAATTTGACAAAAAATCATGATGATACCGATGATATTCTTCAAAATACATTTATAAAAGTTTATAAAAATATAGAAACATTTAATGGGGATAGTCTTCTCTATTCCTGGATGTATCGAATTGCTACCAACGAAGCTCTAACGTTTTTAACCCAGAAAGCCAAAAGATTGCATCTCACTTCAGAAGAGCTTCAAAACAAGTTGGTTGAAAATATTGAAAGTGATGTCTATTTTGAAGGAGATCAAATTCAGCTGAAGCTGCAAAAAGCCATCGCAACCCTTCCTCAAAAACAACAACAGATTTTTAATATGAAGTATTTTCAGGAATTAAAATACCGTGAAATATCTGAAATTTTAGGCACCAGTGAAGGCGCGCTCAAAGCCTCATATCATATCGCAGCGAAAAAAATAAAAGATTATTTAAAAGGGAATTAAACCTTTTTGCCAAAAAAGAGTCAAATAACCAAATGAAAAAGAATAAGTTAATAACACATTTTAAATCTGGCTTCAAAGTCCCAAATCATTATTTTGAGGATTTCGAAGCTAAAATGATGCGTGCTATTTCCAGTGAACAGTCCACGTTGCAACAATACAAGGAAAAATCAGGATTTACAATCCCTGAAAACTATTTTGATAGTTTGGAAGATCAGGTGCTGGCAAAAGTTGAGCATCCTGAACCAAGGGGAATGGTAATTTCCTTATTCAGGAAAAAGAAGTTCTACGCTGCTTTAGGTATTGCTGCTGTGTTTATAGGAATTATTTCTACATTGCTTTTAAAGCCAAACCCTGTAAATTCATTGAATTCAGAGAAAATTTCAGTCCTGGAAGAATATATTGAAGGGGAAAACATCGATTTAAATTTTAACGAAATCACTACTTTTATTTATGAAGAAGGTTATGTGATGGATGATTTAAATACCGCCGTTCTTAGTGATGAAGCCGTTTTGGATTATCTTAATGAGCATGTTGAAGACCCTGCTTTAATTTTATATTAATTTATTATGAAGAAGATAATTTTACTTTTTTCGATATTCTTATTTGTTTCCACATTGCAAGCCCAGGAAAGCAAAGACAAACAGCAACACAGGGAGCGCATAAAAGCCATGAAAGTGGCCTATATCACCCAAGAATTAAATATGGACGCTAAATTAGCAGAAAAATTCTGGCCTGTTTACAACCAATATGAATGTGCCAAAACGGATCTCCATAAAAAAGAGCATTTTGAATCAGAAAATATTGAAAATATTACTGAAGCCGAAGCTGAAAAAATGCTGACGGAATTTCTGAAAATAGAAAAGGAAGAATACACCGTTAAAAAAGAGCTTTACGCCAATTTAAAAGAAATTATGTCGGCAAGGGAAATTATTAAACTTCACAAACTGGTATTCGATTTCAATAA
>JBBRGD010000321.1:0-3145 GCA_038241065.1 Flavobacteriales bacterium | reverse complement strand
TTGATGATGACCTCCAAAGAGTGAAGAATGTGAAAATTGACCGAAAAAAGAACCCGGAAATGAACACTAGTCTGCTTTTTGAAAATTTAGTGCGGGAATTTAATTTTGTTAGACATTGAAAACAGTAATGCGGAAAAACATTCTTTTGTGGGTGCGATTTTTTTAAACTCTTTAATTCAACTCTTTAGGGATTAATTTCAAATCTAATTTTAAAGTTATGAAGATACTATATGCTATTCAAGGAACTGGGAATGGCCATTTGAGCAGGGCCAGGGACATAATTCCTATTTTAAAGAATAAAGGAGAATTGGATATTCTGGTGAGTGGTACCCAGGCAGATTTGTCGCTACCATTTCCCGTTAAGTATTCCTGCAAGGGGCTAAGCTTTATTTTTGGCAAAAAAGGTGGCGTAGATTTATGGAATACGTACCTTAAAAATAATATAGGCCGGTTCATAAGGGAAATACGGAGCATTCCTGTAGAAAACTATGACCTTATTATTAATGATTTTGAACCTGTTTCAGCTTGGGCTGCTTATTTAAAAGGAATTCCCTGTATAGGACTGAGCCATCAAAGCGCTGTTTTATCGGAAAACGCATTCTTACCAAAACATAAAGACCGGATCGGGAAGTTCATTTTAAAAAATTATGCACCTGCAAAGGTTAATTATGGTTTTCATTTTGAGAAATTCAACAAACATACCTTCACCCCGGTAATCAGAAAACAGGTGCGGGATCTGGAGGTTTCCGATAAAGGCCATTATACCGTTTATCTGCCTTCATATTCTGACGAAAAGCTAATAAAAACCCTGGGGCAATTTAAAGGAATAAATTGGCAAGTGTTTTCCAAGCATAATAAGAATATCTCTACCATAAATAATGTTTCTTTAAGACCTATTGACAATAATGCATTTATTGAAAGTATGGCTTCATGCACCGGAGTTCTGTGTGGGGCAGGATTTGAAACACCCGCCGAAGCGCTTTTTCTAAATAAAAAACTTATGGTAATCCCAATGAAAAATCAATTTGAACAACATTGCAATGCCGCTGCACTTCTGGCCATGGGAGTTCCTGTGATAAACAACCTAAAGAAAAAGCAGGCTCCTAAAATAGAAAGCTGGCTTAATAGCAATGTGACAGTGAAGGTAAATTTTCCTGATATTACCGAAAATATTATTGATTTGCTTATTGAAAATCATCTTATGTCAGAATTAACCACTTTAAATCATCCCTTTCAGGAAAATTTAAATTCAATTTAAGCTATTGCTTAAAAGCAAAAAGTTTAGCAATTGCATCTTCACAACATAACCAAATAACCCTTAATTAATGTCGCTTTTATTTTACGATCCTCAGGAAACATCTGGTATCCTACATAAAAAAGATTTTGGTGATGATTTTAAATGGGGGGTGGCAACATCTGCCTATCAAACAGAAGGCAGTCATTTGGTCCACGGGAAGGGACAATCCATTTGGGACGTCTTTTCGAATAAAAAAGGGAACATATACAAGGGGCAAAAAGGGGATAGTGCCTGCGAATTTTATGAAAGATTTGAAGAAGATCTGCAATTGATGAAAAGTTTGAATATTCCCAATTTCAGGTTTTCCTTGTCCTGGCCTCGTTTAATCCCTAACGGAACCGGAGCGCCAAATGACAAAGGAATAGATTTCTACAACCGTCTTATTGACAAATGTCTTGAAATGGATATAGAACCCTGGGTCACTTTATACCACTGGGATTTGCCATATGAACTGGAAAAAAAAGGAGGCTGGACAAATCGGGATATTATAGATTGGTTTAAAGAATATGTCGACCTATGCGTAAGAAACTTCGGGGATAGGGTTACACATTGGATGGTATTGAATGAGCCGCTGGTTTTTGTTGGGGCCGGGTATTTTTTGGGTGTTCATGCCCCCGGTAAAAAAGGACTTAAAAATTTTTTGCCCGCTATGCATCATGCCGCGATTTGCCAGGCAGAAGGGGCAAGGGTGATAAAACATCACTATCCAAAGTCAGAAGTAGGAACTACTTTTTCCTGTTCTTATATAGAAGCCTCCAGTCCCGTTGAAAAAGACAGGCAAGCCGCTCATCGGGTTGATGCCCTTGTGAACCGGCTTTTTATAGAGCCTGCACTGGGAATGGGCTATCCTGTAAAAGATTTAAAGTTCCTGAAAAAGCTGGAAAAGTATTGGAAGCAGGGAGATGAAAATTTATTAAAATTTGACTTCGATTTTATTGGCATCCAAAATTATACCCGCGAAATTATAAAACACTCTTGTTTAATCCCTTATTTACGCGCTAATATTATTAAAGCCGAAAAAAGAAATGTGCCTGTAACTCTAATGAAATGGGAAGTGTATCCGGATTCAATATTTCAAATGTTAAAAAAATTTGATTCCTATCCTGAAGTAAAGAATATTTATGTCACCGAAAACGGTGCTGCTTTTAATGATATCATTGAAAATGGAGAAATAGATGATGTAAAACGCACAAATTATATAAAACAGTATTTGGAGGCCATTTTAAGGGCAAAAAATGATGGAGTGAATGTAAATGGGTACTTTGTGTGGAGTTTTACTGATAATTTTGAATGGGCGGAGGGATTCTACCCGCGTTTTGGCTTGGTATATATAGATTTTAAAACGCAAAAAAGGATAGTAAAATCCTCCGGAAAATGGTACAGGGAATTATTAAAGTAGGTAATCTGATGCACTTAAATAGCTTCTTGGTTCCAGGTAAGAGATTTGATTTGATCTATTTTGACTTTAAGATGAAAAAGATACACCTGCCAAGAACATTTGAATAGTTTTAAACAGGTGTTTTTTGATGTTTAAATTCCCGATTCTTCTGTTGGAAATCCTTTAGGAAATCCAAAATTAATCCAACCTCAAAATATTTTTTCAGAAATTTACAATTCTTCCAAAACCCGCTCCGGATAATCGGTAATTATTCCGTCAACTTTAAGTCGTATCATTTCCATAATGGCTTCTTTTTCATTTACCGTCCAGGGAATAAGCTTCATATCCAGCATTTTTATAGAATCTAAGAATTGCTCGTTATTTATAAGGCTGTAATGTGGGCTGTAAATTTCGGGCTTGAAATCCAGAAGAGCGAGGTTCTTTTGTATTCCTTCCCCGGAAACAAGGTA
>JBBRGD010000320.1:0-3157 GCA_038241065.1 Flavobacteriales bacterium | reverse complement strand
AGGGTTCTTCATCTGCCAGATATTTATTTCCCAACCTGGCAAGGTTCATCAATTCTCCCTGGGCTTCCCTAAACCTGTATTTTTCTATGGAACTTGCAATCACGGCAGGATAAGCCTTAAGTGTTGCAAGGGTATTTTTATCCACTTCTGAAAATTCTCCCGGAGTGGGAACTTCCCCGGAATAATATTTATCGGTAAGCACCAATACCCTATTGATGAAATTTCCAAAAACGGCCACTAACTCGTTGTTGTTCCTGGCCTGAAAATCTTTCCAGGTGAAATCGTTGTCCTTTGTTTCCGGTGCATTCGCGGTTAAAACATAGCGCAACACATCCTGCTGACCGGGAAAATCCTGAAGATATTCGTGCAACCAGACGGCCCAGTTTTTGGAGGTGGAAAGCTTCTTACCTTCCAGGTTTAAAAATTCGTTTGCCGGAACATTTTCAGGTAAAATATAACTACCTTCTGCTTTTAGCATTATTGGGAAAATAACACAGTGAAAAACAATATTGTCTTTTCCTATAAAATGCACCAATTTGGTGTCTTTATCTTTCCAATAATCCTCCCAGTTTTTTCCCTCCCTTTCTGCCCATTCTATGGTTGAAGAAATATAACCGATAGGGGCGTCAAACCAAACATAAAGCACTTTTCCTTCAGCATCTTTCAAAGGGACGGGAATTCCCCAATCCAGATCCCTGGTTACGGCACGCGCTCTTAAGCCATCGTCAATCCAGGATTTCACCTGCCCGTACACGTTGGTTTTCCAGTCTTTTTTATGGCCTACCAGGATCCATTCTTTTAACCAGTCCTCATATTGATCCAGCGGCAAAAACCAGTGCCTTGTTTCTTTTAAAGTTGGCTTGGCACCGGTAATTGCCGATTTAGGATTTATTAAATCGGTAGCATTCAGGGAAGTTCCGCAACTTTCACATTGATCGCCGTAAGCCTCTTCATTACCGCATTTTGGGCAAGTTCCGGTTACAAACCGGTCTGCCAAAAACTGATTGGCCTCTGCATCATATAATTGTTCGGTAGTTTCTTCTATAAACTTTCCTTCCTCATATAATTCAGTGAAAAACTCTGAAGCGGTTTTATGATGAATTTTGTTGGAAGTCCGGGTATAATTATCAAACGAAACTCCAAAATCTTTAAAGGATCTTTTAATTATCGCGTGATATTTATCTATTATTTGCTGAGGGGTTACCCCTTCTTTTTTTGCTTTCATAGGAATTGCCGCGCCGTGCTCATCGCTTCCGCAAACAAAGGCAACATCGTTTCCCTGCATTCTCAAAAACCGCGCATAAATATCTGCCGGTACATAAACCCCCGCCAAATGCCCAATATGAATAGGACCGTTTGTGTAAGGCAATGCTGCTGTAATAGTATATCGTTGTGAAGAATTATTCATTTATTCTGGATCTTTTTTAAGATTGCAAAGGTAAGCATCTGTTAAATACTTCAAGTTAAATTCTTGTAAAAGACAAGGTAACTGTGGAAAATCTATCTAATATTAGCCAAAATTAAACTAATGCGAAAAATATTCTCCTTATTTATGGTCCTTAACTTGGCTTCCTGCAGTAGCACAAAAAATACAACTTCAGGAACCTTCGACAAATTTGTGATTGAAAATCTTATCAGATTCAATTCTGAAAAAATTAAAGAGAAATATCCGGATGCCAATGTTTATGAAGCTATTGGTGTTTTTGAAGAAGGCACCGAAGAACTTCCTTACAGCGTTTTATATCCTGATACTCCCAACGAATTGAATATAACCTGGGCCGATGCTTCACGGACTCAAATTTATGATATTCAGTTTTCAATAGAAGGAGACTGGAGATCATCAACCGGAATAAGAATTGGAACTACTTACGAAGAATTAAATGAGCTGAATGGAGAACCTATTTCCTTTTACGGGTTTGGATGGGATTACAGCGGTGCCGTGGTTTGGAACGAAGGTAAATTTGAAAAAAGCAAACTTCGTATATTTCTGTCTCCGGAAAAAGAACCAAATTCCAAATTTTATGCCGATCATATTATTAAAGCCTCCCCTGAAGAAATTACAAATATGAACCTAAGGGTAGTATCGATCGTCTATAAATTATAGCTGTTTTAACAGTGTAAAAAATGGGGCGAATCCCCCATTTACAATTCACTGATAATGAGCCACTTTTACAAATTAATATTTATTCAGCTAATAAAAAACTTAAATGGCAGCACATAACGAACTCGGTAAAAAGGGAGAGAAACTGGCGGAGGACTTTCTTCTTAAAAAAGGTTATAAAATTGTCTCAAGAAATTTTATTTATCAAAAAGCTGAAGTTGATATCATTGCCCGTAAAGGCAAGACACTTGCCATAATTGAAGTTAAAACCCGCAGCACGCCGGATTTTGGAAACCCCCAGGAATTTGTAAAGGCAAAACAAATTCAAAACCTCGTAAAAGCCGTTGATCATTTTGTAGATGAACACGATTTGGATGTGGAAGTGAGATTTGATATTGTAGCGATCATTAAAAACAAGGCCGGAACAAGGATAGAACATTTGGAAGATGCATTTTTACATTTTGGACAGAGAACCTTAATTTAAGACCCCGATAGATTTGTGGTTAAAACCTCACAGATTTCAGTATTTGTGAGGTTTTACGATTTTAAACCTGTGAGGTCTTACACGTACGTTGGTATAAAATCCAAAGGCTCCAGCACTTTTAATGCTTTGTTTATTGAATTTATTTTTTCAAAAGTCAACAACAATCTCAACCCGGCTCGGGTTTTCTTTTCCTTCATAGTACAGGAATGAGGATGGGTTTGCACATATTGCAACACCTTTGTAAAGGCGTTGGTCTGGTAAAAGCTTGATTGCTGGTCGGAAATAAAATAACCAATAAATTTCCCCTGTTTCATCACCACTTTTTCAAGTCCTATTTTAGATGCAATCCATTTTATACGCACGCTGTTCAGCAAATCTATAGCCTGTGTGGGCAACTCGCCAAACCTGTCAACCAGGCGTTCTTCAAATTTTTTCAGATCAGCTTCGGTTTTAATGCTGTTCAGTTCGGTATATAAATTCAGGCGTTCCGAGATATTGTTGATATAATCATCGGGGAACAACAACTCAAAATCGGTATCGATCTGGGTATCTTTCACAAAGGTTTTATCCCC
>JBBRGD010000319.1:0-3170 GCA_038241065.1 Flavobacteriales bacterium | reverse complement strand
ACCAACGATAAACAATACAAACCCGGCCAGGTAAGCAATACTCATCAAACTAAAAATTTTACTGCTGAACATATCCTTGGGATTGGGCGTTTTTCCGAGGCCTGCCTGCAGATGGTACACTTTATTCCAGACAATAAAAGGCAGGGTTTTAAATGTCATCCCCAATATAATGGCGGTTATCCAACCAAAGAAAATTACGAAACCATATATCAAAACAAAGTGAGGATTGATGGAATTAATCAGCAACCAAACAATGATGATGAACAACAAGATTACAGGTAAAAGCATCATAATTACCGACAATAACGAAATTTTCATTATTTCATCTACCTTTTTCCGGATGCGTTGTTTAAAACTATGGTAACAATAATACCCGAAAGAGACAATGCCAAAAAGGATGGAGGCAAAAGAGATCAAATAAAAAGATTTTTGGGGAACATACAGGAAGAAAATTATAAAAGTGAGTAAACCTGAGTTTATCAACCCAAAAATCACCCATAATAATTTTGTGTTGGTGTATTTAGAGATCAGGAACATTGGGATCAACCGTGAACCTACTCCTATAACGAGAAGTAGAAACCAACCTATTATTCCAAGATGAGCGTGTAATGAGAGGTAATGCAAAGAATTTGTAGGTAAAATGGGATCTGAAAAATTGTACACCAATAAAAGCCCGACCAGGGTTGTTATAAATAACCATAAAGCTGCGGTTAAAACAAATGTGGCATGTACATTTACTTTTTTCCTTTTGATCATGCTTAAAGTTAAGTTTCCCAAATAGGACAGTATGGCTGTATTAATCAAAATTCCGCCCCATTGAGCCGGCCAGCCCATATTAAAAACATAAAATCCATAAGCAAGTAAGGGGATTCCTATTGCTGCCGTTATAAAAGAAAAATAGGCTAAAATATTGCTGAATAATTTTCCTTCAATTAATACAGGAACTAACTGGTGACTTGCTCCCAAAATCATCATAGTGCCCCAACCCAAAGCCATAATATGTGTAATGGCCAAAATTTCCGGATTAAAATAATGCTGATTTAAAGAACTAGTAGAAAGAAACAAGAGTATTGTTGCTGCCAGAAAAGCCAAGGCTGCGTATAAATAAAACGGAAGCACAACTCTATGGGAAGTGTTTTTAACTAAGTTATTATTACTGGAAAACATATCAGCTTTTAAAAATTAAAAGTTGAACTTCTCCATCGCTGATCTCTTTAATACGGTAGTCAAATTTTCTTTCAGCCAATTCGGGTAGTAAAAATACGGGGATACGTTTGTGATAAACAAACAATGCTGAATCCTCCGATAAATTTTCCAGTGCTTCCAGAATTGTATGCATTGGCAAGGGCATTTCCAATTGGCGAACATCTACATTTTGCAGTTTATCCTGAAACTTTAGCAGGATAGCATCCCAATCTTCAGCTATATTTTCCTTTTCATCTATTTCAACTGAACCGGGACCTGTTCTGTAAAAATAGGTTTCTATCAATTGATCTTCTATTTTATCCACATAAGATTCAAAACCTTGTTTTTTTAATAATAAGATTAAAGGAGTGGGTTCAAAACTATTAATGATCTTTAATGCTTCCCCGGTTTGAATACTTTTTATTTTTTTAATAATTAATTTCAATGGATCTTCACCTCCATCAATTATTGGGCGGACATCAAATTCCTTGATCTGCCCGGGTTTCAGGGATTTAAAAAAGGAGGGGAGGTTTGGTTTTTCTTCATTTATAACTTTTACAGGCGCATTACTAATCTCAAATCCCAATGGTTCCAGCTTTTTAAAAAAATCGGTTACACTACAACCGCTTATCTTTGATGCCATTCCAATACTGGTCCGGCCGGCCATTAATTTACGCAAAAGCGGATTCCTCAGTTTTTCAAATTTGGGAGTGATGCTTACAATAGCATCCAATGCTGCCGGATTTTGTTTTAAGATCGCGGCTATTTTTGTATCAGAATTAATGATCATAGTTATTCGAAATAATTATTATAATTATCCAGACGTTTGTCTATGGATTTAAAAATATTGCCGGCAATCTCGGGGTCGCTAATATTTTTCAATTCAGCGTTTTCTTCTAAAATCGGTTGCAGCCACAGATGAAGCGCATCGTGATCTGCCCCAATCATTTTACACTCTTTGATCATTTTGTTTAACCCAGTATTTAAATCGGCACTTAATTTTTGATACTTACTTACCGATAGAGTAGATTTTAATTTGAAATTATCTGCTATATTGCGCAAGTTTGCCACATTGTGATTAGTTACTGAATCTGCCTTCCATTTGGCATCATTATTCAGCGCAAGCTCGGTGGTTTGTTTAATATCATGATTGACATGGTTATCATCTTTTGCCTTATCCGGTGGTTGATTGCAGGCAAACAGGAGGGAAGTGCACAACAATATAAAAAGAGATTTTTTCATTTTCGTAGTATTAAATTGTCAATATCTGAAATGCAAGGTATGAGTTTACTTTTCAAAAGACAATTTGATAGAATATAATAACGAGACCCTGCCTGAGTGGGGTCAGGCGGGCGTCGTTTTTAACTAGATAACATTTTTTAACCAATTTCTTTTTCCAGCTCAATTGCCTTTGGAAACAAAATGTTGTTTTCTAAATGTATATGAATGAACAGGTCACTTTCAAATTCAACCAATGTTTTATACAAATAGGAATAACTGGCACAGGAATCTTCAGGCAGTGTATAATTATTGGTAAGTTCCCTTATTGTTTCTAAGCTATTCCCTACAGCTTCATGTTCCATTTCCAACATATCGACAGCAGTTTTTATGCTGTCATAATTTTCAAATTTTACACTGGCGGAATTATTATTTTTTGCAGCCACTAGATGTTTAACGTACTTAAATAAGATAGTTTCTTCACTAACCATATGTTCAGATAATTCCTGACACACTTGCTCAACCAATCGGCTGATCTCGAATAATTCGGGATGATTTTCTCCATGCACACTTGCTACCTTAGTTGAGAAAGAACGCAAATCGGGCAGAGTTTTTCTCACATAACTGTGATGAGTATTTACAATATAGTCTGCAAGAAAATCAAGGCTCCAGTCATTATAAGGCAAAGGACGTGAGGTCGAAACAATTTTATCGGCTGCCTGTAATTCCTGTTCAATCTTAGTTACATCCAATCCTTTTTCCGCGCA
>JBBRGD010000318.1:0-3170 GCA_038241065.1 Flavobacteriales bacterium | reverse complement strand
GTGAGAGATGTTAAAAAAATAAACCCCGGGTTTGATCTTTACTTTATTCCCTAAAAAAAGCAATTGATTCCCGGAACTTATTTTGTATAACCCAAAAGTAAAGCGGAACGGGAGACTTTCTTTACGGTTTCCCGTAATCAGCGTAAAAAAATTCAATCTTCAAATTACCAAATCCCAAATTACGCCTCGGAGCCCCTCTTCACTAAATTAAAGTTATGACCTATAAATTACAATAAATCTAAAATTGAATTTTAATAGCTAAAAACTTGCCTGTAAATCCTAATTTTTTACTTTTGGAAATCAATTTTCAAAAAAGATTGTTATAAAGGTTACAGAATATAAATATTGACTAAAAAAATTAAACATGAAGAATACCGGGAAATTTCAAATTAAAGAGCTGCTGCACCAAAAAACATACCTGATCAATGGAAAATTAGTCGCCTGGAAAGGCAAAACAGATAATGTCTATTCGACAATTTCATCTACCGAAGAATATAAGCCAACCTTATTGGGAAGCGTTCCACATATGGACGAAGCCACTGCTCTGGAAGCTATGCATGCTGCCTGTAACGCTTATGGAAAAGGTCAGGGAGAGTGGCCAACTATGAAAGTTTCCCAAAGAATTGCCTGCATGGAGCAATTTGTAACCCAAATGAAGACGAAACGGGAGGAAGTTGTAAATTTATTGATGTGGGAAATAGCAAAAACCCTCACCGATTCTCAGAAAGAATTTGACAGGACGGTGGAGTATATCAATGATACTATTGAAGATTACAAACAACTGGACAGGAATAGCGCCAAATTTTTAAAACGCGATAATGTGCATGCTCATATTCGCAGAGGGCCTTTGGGCGTAGTGCTTTGCCTGGGACCTTATAATTATCCTTTAAATGAGACCTTCGCTTTATTGATCCCGGCTATAATTATGGGAAATACCCTTATTTTTAAACCGGCAAAACACGGGGTTTTGCTTATTTCTCCATTACTGGAAGCCTTCAGGGACAGTTTTCCAAAGGGAGTGGTCAACATTCTTTACGGACGGGGCCGGGAAGTTGCAGCGCCTATAATGAAATCAGGAAGAATTGACGTTTTGGCCTTAATTGGGAATAGCACCTCTGCTATTGCATTGCAGGATCAACATCCCTTCAAAAACAGGCTGCGTTTGGTATTAGGCCTGGAAGCTAAAAACCCAGCGATTATCCTGCCGGATGCCGATCTGGATCTCACTATTGACGAATGTATCTCGGGGACTTTATCTTTTAATGGTCAGCGCTGTACTGCTCTCAAAATTATCTATGTTCATGAGGATATCAGGGAAGAATTTAACAAACGATTTGCTGCCCGGGTGGATGCTTTAAAATTCGGAAATCCATGGGAAACAGGGGTGATGCTTACTCCCCTGCCGGAACCCGGAAAACCGGCATATATCCAGGAACTTATTGACGATGCCAGGGAGAAAGGAGCTACAATTTTAAATAAAAAAGGAGGAGAAACTTCTGAAAATTATATTTTTCCAGCGGTATTGTACCCCGTAACCCCGGAAATGAGGGTTTATAAAGAGGAGCAGTTTGGTCCCGTAATTCCCATTAAACCATTTTCCGATATTCAGGAATTGCTGGATGAAATTGCAAATTCCAATTACGGACAACAAGTAAGTCTGTTTGGAAAAGACGTAAAGGAACTCGGTTCGCTAATTGACACTTTCGTCAACCTTGTATGTCGCGTAAACCTGAACTCTGCCTGCCAGCGTGGCCCGGACGTGTTCCCTTTTACCGGTCGCAAAGATTCTGCCGTGGGAACGCTGAGTGTTCATGACGCATTGCGATCGTTCTCCATCAGAACTTTTTTAGCCTCCAAAGACAATGCCATCAACAATGAGATCCTCAAGCAATTGCTGGAAAGCAAAGATTCCAACTTTGTGAGCACAGATTATATTTTGTAGCTGAAGCTAGATTTCAGTATTGAGTAATGAGTATTGAGACTAAAGAATATAGAGAAGAGAGAAAAGACTTCTCTATATTCTCTCCTCTATGTTCTATTTTCTCTTTTCTATATTCTCTTTTCTATGCTCTATTTTCTAACATCTCAAATCTAACCTCTCAATACTCACTACTAAATTCTCAATACTAAACAACTAAATCGTACTTTCGGGCCTCAACATTTCTGAATTTATGTCTCAAGTTTGGTTATACGTTAGATTAGGCCTTGAACACGTATTGGATTGGCAGGCTTACGACCATATTTTATTTTTAATCGTTTTGGTGGCAGCTTATTCTTTTGCCGGCTGGAAACGCGTTTTATGGCTGGTTACCATCTTTACCATCGGGCACACCCTGGCCATGTTTTTATCGGTTTATGGGCTTATGAGCCTCAGTAGCAAATGGGTGGAATTGTTAATCCCCATTACTATTCTTATCACGGCGCTCTATAATATTATCTTCGCCAAGAAAAAGGAAAAACAAAGGAGTGCGGGTCTTTTATATTTTGCCACTGCCTTCTTCGGAATAATCCACGGATTGGGATTTTCCACCTATTTCAAAATGATCGCATCAAATACTGAAAACAAGTTTCTCCCACTGATGGAATTCGCCTTAGGGATTGAAGCAGCTCTTATAATTGTCGCGATATCTGTACTTATACTTGCATTTATTTTCCAGAATATTCTCAATATTACAAGAAGGGACTGGATCCTGGTAATTTCCTCCATAGTAATAGGGGTGATTTTGCCAATTTTAAGGGATAACATCCATGTGATTTTGTAAAAGTTTAACGCCTATAAATTGTTTTAATCTACGCCTTGCAATACTTTAGAGAGCCTAAATTTTTTAATATGAATAAAGCTTGAGAAGGAAACCGGGATCAGTTTTAAAATTATGCATAAAAAGAAACAACTTAAATACGACAAGGCTTACCTTAGGATCGCCCGGGAATGGAGCAAACTTTCTCACTGCAAACGCAAACAGGTTGGCGCACTTATTGTGAAAGATAGAATGATAATTTCCGACGGATATAACGGAACCCCCACCGGTTTTGAAAATTGTTGCGAAGATGAAGAAAGCGTTACCAAATGGTATGTGCTTCACGCCGAAGCAAATGCAATTTTAAAGGTAGCCGCTTCAACACAATCCTGCAAGGGAGCAACCCTTTATATTACCTTATCCCCCTGTAAG
>JBBRGD010000317.1:0-3206 GCA_038241065.1 Flavobacteriales bacterium | reverse complement strand
CTTATTAATCAAACCGTTAGTAGAGCTGTCGTGCGCGGTAACGGCAACGTCGCTTTTCAATTCAGGCTGAATTTTAGTTGCTAATTGTTTTCCAAGTTCCACTCCCCACTGATCGAAACTGAAAATGTTCCAGATAATTCCCTGTACAAAAATTTTATGTTCATACAATGCAATTAATGAACCGAGAGAAAATGGAGTGATTTTTTTTAGCAGGAAAGAATTGGTGGGACGATTGCCTTCAAAAACTTTAAAAGGAATTAATTTTTCCATTTGCAATTGATCCATTCCTTTCAATTCAGTGGCAACTTCTTCCTTGCTTTTTCCATTCATTAAAGCTTCTGTTTGTGCGAAAAAATTGGAGAGCAATATCGGGTGATGTTCACCGATTGGATTATGGCTGATAGCAGGAGCGATAAAATCGCAGGGAATCAAATGTGTTCCCTGGTGTATCAACTGGTAAAAAGCATGCTGCCCGTTAGTGCCGGGTTCGCCCCAAACTACAGGACCGGTTTTATAATCTACACCCTTTCCGTTTCTATCCGTATGCTTGCCATTACTTTCCATATTGCCCTGCTGAAAATAAGCGGCAAAGCGGTGCATATATTGATCATAAGGAAAAATAGCTTCTGTTTGTGCGCCAAAAAAATCAGTATACCATACACCAATCAAAGCCATGATAACAGGAATATTTTTTTCAAAAGCTGTGTTCCTGAAATGTAAATCAGTTTCATGCGCACCTTTCAGCAATTGCTCAAAATTTTCATAGCCAATTGTAAGCGCAATGGATAATCCGATGGCACTCCATAAACTATACCGTCCTCCTACCCAATCCCAAAACACAAACATATTTTCAGGAGCGATGCCAAACTTTACTACTTCTTTTTCATTGGTTGATAGCGCCACAAAATGAATGGCAATATGTTTTGCATCTTTTGCTGATTTCAAAAACCATTCCCGGGCGGTGTTTGCATTGGTCATGGTTTCTTGCGTGGTAAAAGTTTTTGAGGCGATTAAAAAAAGTGTTTCTTCCACATCTACTTTTTTTAACGTCTCAACAATATGCGTTCCATCCACATTGGATACAAAATGTACCTGTATGCCTTTAACCCAATAGGGGCGTAGCGCTTCAGTAGCCATAACCGGTCCGAGGTCGCTGCCTCCAATGCCAATGTTTACAATGTGTTTAATTTTCTTACCTGTATATCCTTTCCATTCTCCTTGATGTATCTTTTCACAAAATGTTCTCATGTGTTGCAGGACCTTTTTTATTTCCGGCATCACATCAGCGCCATCCAACATGACAGGCGCATCAGAAAAATTTCTCAATGCGGTATGCAGCACTGCACGGTTCTCCGTTTCATTTATTTTTTCACCATTGAACAGGGCTTCTATGGCAGGTTTTAAATTACATTCAGCGGCAAGTTCTAAAAGATATTGTTTTGTCTCATCGGTGATACTGTTTTTTGAATAATCAAAAATCAAGTCGCTAAATTGTATTGACATTTTCTCAAACCTTTTCGGATCTTCATCAAACAGTGTTTTCACACGAACTGTCTTCATTTCAGTATAATGAGCTGTCAATTTTTTCCACGCTGAAGTTTGTGTCGGATTTATTTTCGGTATCATAGAGGTTTGTTTATATAATTTATTGTATCATCTTTTAAAATCGATGCAGCATCCTCATCTAAAAACCACTGCAATTCTCCATCTGCCGGATGAATAAATTGCGCCGGATATTTTTAGCGGATCAAACAAAGATTTTTGAATCATGAGCGAATTACTTTGAGCATCATTCGCAGGAACATAGCGTTCGTCACCAAAGAAAAAAGTTATTTTGACTCCAGTCAACCTGATTTTTATATTCATCCGTAGCTAAAAGTTGGTATAGCTTTTTGGGGAGTTGCCTCCTGCCAATACAACATTAACTGCTCCTCTGTCATCTATTGCCGCACTCACTATTTTCATAAAGTGCCGTTCAATTGATATTATTAATTCCTTCCGGGTTTTATAAATATTGATAGTAATCTTTATTCCTTTTTATTTTCTTCAGGAAGCGAAAACCAATGAAAACCATCCTGTGCAATTAATGCTTCAGCAATTTCCGGCCCCCATGAATCTGCAGAATAGTTAGGGAAGTTTATGCTTTTTTTAGATTGCCAGGAGTTGAGCACAGGCATAAGTAGTTCCCATGCTGCTTCCACCTGGTCGGCACGCATAAACAGGGTCTGATCCCCTTCAATTGTATCTAACAGTAAGGTCTCGTAAGCTTCCGGGGATTCAACAGTATTATTACCTGAATAATCAAACACCATATCAACCGTATTTAAAACCATATCCAAGCCTGGCCTTTTCCCTTGTAGCTGCAGGCGAATGCTCATTTCAGGCTGGATACTAATGATAAGCCGGTTTTGTTGCCAGTTATCTGTTGCATCAGAGGGAAACACAAAATGCGGGACATCACGGAACTGAATAGTGATAATTGAGGAAGACTGAAAAAGACGCTTGCCGGTTCGCACATAAAACGGCACGCCGTGCCAGCGCCAATTATCAATAAAGAATTTTATAGCAACAAAAGTTTCCGTGTTGGATTGTGGATCAACTTTAGGCTCTTCCCTGTAACCAGGAACCTTCTGGCCTTCCATCCATCCTTTGCTATATTGGCCCCTTACTGCAACCTTCCGAATGTCTTCTGCTGAAAACTTTCGCATGGCCCTTAATACATCAACTTTTCGGTTCCGCACTTCATCCGCATCAAAGTTTATAGGTGTTTCCATAGCAATCAGGCAAAGCAACTGTAATAGGTGATTTTGTACCATGTCACGCAAGGCTCCTGCATCATCGTAATATTCTCCCCGGCTACCTACGCCTAGTTGCTCGGTCACTGAAATCTGCACATGCTCGATATAATTACGGCTCCATAAAGGTTCCAGCACAGCATTTGCAAAGCGAAAAGCCATTATATTCTGAACCACTTCTTTACCGAGATAATGGTCTATCCGGAATATTTGCTTTTCCTGAAAAATGCTTCCCAAAAATTTGTTTAACGATTTTGCCGATTCAAGGTCGTGGCCAAAAGGCTTTTCAATAACGATGCGTGTAGTATCGGGGTTACCGGCCAAGTTATTTTTGGATATATTTTCAGCGATACCGGGAAAGAAGTTGGGTGCTACTGCCAAGTAAAAAATTACCTGCGGCTCCTGTTTCCA
>JBBRGD010000316.1:0-3222 GCA_038241065.1 Flavobacteriales bacterium | reverse complement strand
CACTTTACAATTTGATGAACAAAATCCAATCTTCTAACATATGTATTTGAATCCTTCACATCTAGCCAGTGAACTTCATGACCAGACTCTTTAAGTTGTAAGACCCAATTAAAAAAATGATAGCCAAATACAGACACAAATAAAATTTTCATCAATTATTTTAAGTTAATATTCGATTAATTGATCTTTTTAAATAATTCTTAGAAAGATATGCTTCTAAATCCGGTCGGTTAAGTTTTAAATTAGTCGGGTTCTTTTTCCATTTAAAATATAGATTTTCAATATGGATTGCAATTTTATTAATTTCATTAAGTTCAGCCCAATATAAATAGTCATCTCCTAATAGCCTTCGTGATTCGCTATAAGCAGGTCCTAACAATAAAATTGGTTTATCTGTACTTACACAATGAGGAAATTTTCCAGGTAAAAATGGGCTTATTGAAGATGAAGCCTCCAAAATAATATTCGCTGAGCTTTTCATCTGGATGGCTTGAACCATTTTAAAAGGCAAAGAATTTGGACTTACTTTAAACTGCGGTAGCTCCTTCTCAAACTCTGAAAGTTCTGAAGAATAATGATTTTCACCTCCTAAGAATATCAGCCTTGCATTTTTATTGGCATCTGGGTTTTTCTTTAAAAAAATTTGAAATCCTAAAATTAAACCTGTTGGATCACGTCTCCATAATAAATTTCCAGCATGAACTAAATTAAAATATAGAGGGTTAAAATATTCGGGGAGCTCTTCATCGTTTTCCTCCTCTAAAGCTTCCATTTGATGTGGTATAACAACTCCTTTAGTTTGATATGGAACAAAATGTCTCCCCATCCATTCCATTAAAAGTTGGCTCGGGAATGCTGTGATTTTTGCTTTTAATGCAACTTCCTTCATAAAATGTTCTTTTTGGGAAGCTCCTGCCTCAGTCCAAGTATAAGGTTTTGGATAAAAATGCATTGGGTATGGATCGTGAATATAAGCCATCCATTTATTATGCAGTTCAGGCATCTTCAATAAAGCATGATGCGGTCTGAAGCTTCCTCCCTTGCTAAGAGTAATCACTAAATCAGGTTTAAAATGGTTTATTTGCTTCAATGCAGAAACTATACTATTTCGGTCATTAAAAAGTGTAAAGGAAAATCCAAATAGTTTTTCCAGTGGCCTGCTGAGGGATAATTTTAAATAAGTTCGAATATATCTTTCCATCCTGCTGAAGAAAAACAACGCACTACGTCTATTTTCTTTTATGGATATACAAGATATTCCAGGCAACTGAATTTCCTTACGGGTATAATGGTAAACTAGTACCTCAAATTCGGCTTCGTGTAAATTTTTAATCATTGCTACATTCGCCTTAGAACCACTGCTGTCTTCTACATCGATAGATTCAACAACAACTAATATTTTCTTTGGGCTTGGCAACTTATTTTATGTGGTTTATGATTTGTTGTAAAACTATGCAATTTTAGGAAATGAAGATAAGGACTGCGCTAAAAGTCTTTATTTTTAGTGATTTTATCCCAATTCCGAACCATTTAAATCGTATTCTTCACTCTTCACTCAATACTATCTCTCAGGTACTTTACGATCTTAATAGCCGCTTTCCCATCTCCATAAGGATTTGCTATATTCTTCAGATCTAGAGGATGTTCTAATAATCGTAATCCCTCTCCAACGATTTTATTTTTATCTGATCCAACTAAGATAGAAAATCCTTTCTCCAAGCCTTCGCTCCTTTCTGAAACTTCTCTGGTTACCAATACTGGTTTTTTGAATGTGGGGGCTTCTTCCTGTATTCCACCAGAATCTGATATAATAAGGCTACAATCTTGCATTAACCACAGCATTGTGGAATATGAAACCGGTTCGACTAGATGTATATTGGTTTTACTTTTTAACAATTTTTGAACTGGGCCTTGAACATTTGGATTTAAATGAACCAAATACATCAATTCTACGTCTTCAATTACTGAAAGTTCCAACAAAGCTTCGCATATATGAATAAGCCCTTTTCCAAAATTCTCCCTGCGATGTCCAGTTACAAGGATCAATTTTTTATTCGGATTGAGTAATGCTTTTATTTTCTGAATATCTTCATTTAATTCCTCCGATTCCATTTTCGTAATTGCCCAATATAAAGCATCGACCACAGTATTGCCTGTTGTACAGATATGATCTTTTGAGATTTGTTCGTTTAATAAATTGGACATTGCTTTTGCGGTGGGTGCGAAATGAAAATCTGCGATCCTGCCAATGATTTGGCGATTGACTTCCTCGGGAAAAGGGGCCATTTTGTTATAGGTACGCAAACCTGCTTCCACATGCCCAACTTTTATTCCCCTGTGAAAAGCTGCAAGGGAAGCCATCATTGCGCTAGTTGTATCCCCATGCACCAAAACAACATTTGGCTTTTCAATTTCCATTACCTCGTCAATACCCATGAGAATTTTTGAACTAAGCTTATTCAAGGATTGATCTGGTTGCATTAAATCCAGATCATAATCTGGTGCTATTTCAAAAAAATCTAATACTTGATCCAGCATCTCCCGATGTTGAGCGGTAACACAAACTTTAAAATCAAGTTTTTGTTTTTTAAGCTCGTGAATCACCGGTGCCATTTTTATAGCTTCTGGGCGGGTACCAAAACAAAGTAAGACTTTCAAGATATTTTTAGTTTAGATTTAAGTTTAAAAAATGGTCGTAAGGCTGGATATCCAAAGAAACCAATTTTATACTTTAAGGTATTCAAAAAATTTAAATTACTCTTTTTAACGAGATATTGAACAATGGGATATGAATTAAAAAATATAGCCTGTCTATAAAAAAATTTAAACATCTGATTGTCCAAAATTTTCTCTTCCGTTGCGACATTAATAACGCTAAAATTCGCCAAAACAACAGAATTCATTATTTTCTTATTTCCAGAGTTATACTTGTGAGTTGCAGAACCCGGATGCTTGCGGGCAAATAGCAATATTTTTTTTATGGAAACACCTTCAAGCCCCATTGATAATAGTCTTGTATAGAATTCCCAATCGTCGGCATAAATAATATCCCCCCGAAAATGTTTTTTGCCTAAGGATTTTTTTCTCCATAAAACTTGACAAGAATTAAAAGGCAAATCGCCAATTATTAATTGTTTTAGGTTTTTTTTTGAAAGTAGCTCAATCTTGGGATTTGCAGTGTACTCAAATTCTATTTTTTCTAGATCATAGAAAACAGTTCTT
>JBBRGD010000315.1:0-3229 GCA_038241065.1 Flavobacteriales bacterium | reverse complement strand
TAGAACGGCCAAAACCCATTTAAACATGAAATATCTTCTTTTGAGTGCCAAAGATAGTATTTTGAAGAAGTTAAAAGGAATGTGCCCCAATAAAGTTATTCGCCCTTTTCAATAAATCCAGTTTATTAGTACATAGTTATTTAAGATGAGTCTAAGTAAAGATAATTCTGTATATTTGTTCTTTAGAAATGTTTATTAAAATTCCATATATATGTATCCAGCAGATTTAGTAAAACCGATGAGAGAAGACCTAACTAAAGCAGGTTTTCAAGAATTACATACCGAAGCAGAAGTAGATGCGGCAATGCAAAAAAAGGGAACCACCCTCGTCGTGGTAAATTCAGTTTGTGGATGTGCGGCAGCAAATGCGCGTCCGGGAGCCCGAATTTCAATACAAAATGAAAAGAGACCTGACAATTTAGTAACCGTTTTTGCGGGAGTTGACAAAGAAGCAACAGATAAAGCTCGTGACTATATGATCCCGTTCCCTCCTTCTTCACCTGCTATTGCCTTGTTCAAAGATGGTGAATTGGTTCATATGCTAGAACGTCACCATATTGAAGGACGACCTGCAGAAATGATCGCAGCAAATTTAACCGGTGCTTTTAACGAATTTTGTTAATCCCGGGTTGATCTTAAAATGAATTAAAAACCGGTCTCTCCTGAGATCGGTTTTTTTATTGCTGAAATTCATCATTTTTAGTACCTTTCTGCTCTCATCAAAACATCTTTTTTATGAAATTGTTCCTTGCACTTTTTTTATTTATCGGAAGTGTTTCAGGTTGTGAACAGGCGGAAGTTGACCAGGAAATTACAGTGAAGAATTTGGAGAAACAACTGGCCGAGATCCATTCTGTTATAAATGCTGCCAGTTGTTCAGAAACCGGGGAATGCAGTTATTTGGCCTATGGAAGCAAAGCCTGCGGAGGGCCACAGGGTTACTTCCTGTTTTCAAACCAGGTTGATCTTGAGGCCCTTACCACAATGGTTGAAAATTACACCAAAGCCGAAGATGCCTATAATAGAAAGTTCGGCGTTATTAGCGACTGCATGTTTGTTACTCCACCCACGCAACTTGCCTGTGAGAAAGGAAAATGTGTTCAGGTTGAATAACAGTATCTGTTAAATAATATTCTTTTAAACATGTATTTTTGCAGAAGATCTATTTTATAATGAAGAAAGTACTCGCTTATCCCCTTTCCATTTTATGCTATTTTTTTTTCTTTCTCAACTTACTGATCTTTCATCCAATTCAATGGATTTCCCTGAAATTGGGAGGATATAAAGCACATAAAAAATCGGTGGATATTTTTAACCTTTTTTTAATGCGGAGTTTAAATATTTTAGGCACGCGTTTCAGTGTAGATAACCCGTATGAAATCCCATTGGACCGGCCTTGTATTTTTGTGGCCAACCACCAGGGATTGTACGATATCCCGCCAATTATTTGGTTTTTTAGAAAACACCATCCAAAATTTGTCAGTAAAAAAGAACTGGGTAAAGGAGTTCCGAGTATCTCTTTTAATTTGAGACATGGAGGCTCTGTTTTAATAGACAGAAAAGATTCCAAACAAGCAATTATCGCTCTCTCGCGATTTTCAGAATCTTTGAATAAAACAAAACATGCTGCGGTAATATTTCCGGAAGGAACTCGAAGCAGAAACGGGAGGCCTAAAAGATTTGCAGTTACAGGACTTCAGATCCTTCTAAAGAAAATGCCGGAAGCTGTTGTGGTTCCCGTTACCATCAACAATTCCTGGAAACTCTTTGAATATGGAAAATTTCCACTGGGCATAGGGGTTCATATAAAATTAAAGGTTCATCAACCAATTCCCGCAAATTCAGACATGCCATTAAATTTAGTAGAACAGGTAGAACAAACTATTATAGCGGATATTGAATAGCATATACTAAACCTCACAGATACTGTTTTTAAATTCTGATGGGGTTTTAAAAAATCAATCTTAAACTCCAATATTTCAATAAGACCTGACAGGTTTTTAGAAACCAGTCAGGTCTGGACTTTAATCTCACTTTTAATGGTATTATTGACCTGTGAAATTTATAAAAAAACATTCTTATGACCCAGGCTGAAATCATATAATACACTAAAAATTTTGTAATACAGACGCTTCAAAATGCCGAAGGCGGACACGACTGGTTTCATATTCAAAGAGTTCTCAATAATGCGCAACATATTGCTAAGAATGAAAATGTCGATAATTTTATTGTCACATTGGGCGCATTGCTTCATGACATAGCCGATTCAAAATTCCATAATGGAAATGAAAGGATTGGCCCTGACAAAGCCCGGATGTTTTTAAAAGAGCAAGGCATTTCAGAAAAAATTACAGCACACGTTGTAAAAATAATCCAGAACATTTCATTTAAGGGAGGCAATGAAGAACAGAAATTTCGCTCGCCTGAACTGGATGTAATTCAGGATGCCGACCGTTTAGACGCGCTTGGAGCCATTGGAATTGCCAGAACGTTCAATTATGGGGGATTTAAAGGAAGGGCGCTCTATGATCCTGAAATCAAGCCAGACCTGAATATGAACAAAGCGGCATACAAATCTTCTTCGGCACCAACAATCAATCATTTTTATGAAAAACTGCTCTTGTTAAAAGACAGGATGAATACCCAAACCGGACGACAAATTGCCGCAGACAGGCATAAATTTATGGAAGAATACCTGATCCAGTTCTATAAAGAATGGAACGGGGAATTATAAAAATAAGCCCACTCCAACTCCGGCTTGAGAGATTGAGCTAAATTATACTGAATAATAAATATTTGTGAATTCTGAACCTAGAATCCTAAATTTTAGAACCACATGTTCCATGGAATTCTGGACAGTACTAAAATAAGTGCTATGGTATAAAAAATGGCCAGGATCTTGAATTTTGGCTTTGAGGTCAACTTCTTTTTGTGCTTTGAATATCCTATGGTAATCAATACAATTGCGATAATCATCACCAGTGGATGTTCAACATTGTATAATCTCAATGTAGGATCCTTCATTACCCCGCCCATACCAACTTCACTAAACGCCCTGAAATAAGGAGTTACAAAATAAAGCACAAGGCCAATTAGCAATTGGATATGAGCAACAATAAGGGTGAAAAGCGCTATTCTAAAATTGGTGGCACCGTATTCCTTATTACCCGCAAAACCGGCAATGGCATTTACCGATGCTGTAATTAAAACTAGAACTACCAGATATGCC
>JBBRGD010000314.1:0-3255 GCA_038241065.1 Flavobacteriales bacterium | reverse complement strand
ATCACCTCTTTAATTGGAGCGCCTGTTGTGATCTGGTTATTGGTTAGAAAACGAAAATTTTTATTTTAGCTATCAAAACATTTAACTCAAATATCGTCCTCAGTTCAAAGAACCTGAATATCGGGTATCGAAATAAAAAGGCAGAAACGCTAATTACTTCCAATATCAATATTGAAATTGGGGAAGGAGAATTAGTTGCTGTAATTGGGGTAAATGGCGTGGGAAAATCTACCTTATTGCGCAGCCTGAGCGGGGTTCAGGAAATTTTAAACGGAGAGGTCTTCATAAATGGATCTCCGTTAAAAAAACTCTCTTCCCAAGAGCTAGCCGAACAAATTAGCGTGGTACTTACAGAACAGCCCATATCAAAAAATTTAAGTGTTTTTGAATTGATCGCTCTGGGAAGGCAACCTTATACCAACTGGATTGGAACACTTTCCTCAAATGACATCTGCCAAATAAAACAAGCAATTAAATTGGTGGATATCGAAACCATCCAATATAAAAAATGTTATGAGTTAAGCGATGGTCAACTTCAAAAAGCCCTGATAGCAAGGGCGCTTGCGCAAGACACGCCTTTGGTGATTTTGGACGAACCAACGACACATCTAGACATATATCACCAAGCTTATGTACTTAAATTGCTTAAATCACTAAGCCTTCAAACCAAAAAAAGCATCTTATTCTCAACCCATGAAATCAATTTAGCCTTACAACATTGCGACAGGATCATCCTGATGGAAAAAAATAAGGTAACAATTGGAAGTCCTTCGGAATTAATTGAAAATGATGTTTTTTCAAACCTATTCCCTTCAGACCTGATCGTATTTGACAAAATCTCCAATTCATTTAAGATTAAAACTTAAATTTTTAATCATTTCAGAATTCATCTTAAAATATCCAAATAGAAATTCAATTAAGTATATTTGAAAAACGATTCCCTTTTTTATGAATGAAACTATTTTAATATCCCTCATTATTATCGGTGCTCTTGCAATTGGCGCATATATTGGCAGGTTGCTGGCCAACCTAAAAAACAAAGGAGAAACGGGAATAATCAGGGAACAAAACAATCAATTAAAACTTCAAATTGAAGAACATAAGAATTTGTATTCCAATAATTTAGATTCTTTAAAGAAAGATACAGCCGAAGCGAAATTTCAGATTGAAAGACAACTTCAAAAAACAGAAGTAGATCGGGAATCCATCAGAAATGAAAAAGAGTTTTTGAGCAACGAACTCACCCGGCGGAATTCGGAATTTAAAAATCTTCAGCAAAAAAATCTGGAACAAAAAGAAGAAGTAGAAAAACTTCAGGAAAAATTCAGCAAAGAATTTGAAAACCTTGCCAACAAAATATTGGATCAGAAATCGGAAAAATTCACCCTTCTCAACAAGGAAAATATTCAGAATATATTAAATCCGTTAAATGAAAAAATAAAAAATTTCTCGGAAAAAATCGAAAAAAATAGCAACGATTTTATCGACAGGCACGCCCAACTTGGTGAACATCTTAAAAGCCTTAATGAGCAAAGCATCAAGATTAGCGAAGAAGCCAACAACCTGACTAAAGCCCTTAAAGGAGAAAATAAAACCCAGGGCAATTGGGGAGAATTAATTTTGGAACGCGTTCTTGAAAAATCGGGTTTGGTAAAAGACCGGGAGTATTTTGTACAAAAAGCCTACGCCGATGATGAAGGAAATAAGGTTTTACCTGATGTTATAATTCATTTACCCAATGACAAAAGGATGGTGATAGATTCTAAAGTCTCATTGACCGCTTATGAAAAATATGTCAATGAGAATGATGAAAAGTTAAAAAACAGCCATTTAAAAGATCATTTAAAATCATTGATTACTCATATAAATCAATTGAGTTCCAAGAAATATGAAGATTTGTATAAAGTTGAATCCCCGGATTTTGTTTTAATGTTCATACCTATAGAACCCGCCTTATATCTGGCTCAAAATGCCGACAACGCGTTTTTTTACACGGCTTTTCAAAAAAACATCCTTTTGGTAAGTCCCACCACTTTATTATCTACATTAAGAACCATAGATACTATCTGGAGCAACGAAAAGCAGCAGCAAAATGCAATTGAAATAGCAAATCATGCTTCGTCACTTTATCACAAATTTAAATTATTACTGGATGATCTTGAAATTGTAGGAAATAGGTTAAAATCAACTTCCACGGCTTATGAAACTTCGATGAAAAAGCTTACCGGGAACCAAAATTTAATAAAAGACATAGATAAGCTGGAGGAACTTGGTATTTCCCCAAAACAAAAAATTAGTCAAACATGGCTAAACAGGTCTGATTCTGACCACGATTTAATAAATAACTAAACATTAATTTAAGATGAAAAAAATACTATTCTTTATCCTTGGAGCAATTTTCTTTTTATTTATTTCTTATTTTGCTTTTGTAAGTTTTGTCCCTTATAGTGAAGGAACTCGTTCCGGGGAACTCATAAAATTCAGCCGGAAGGGTGTGATATTTAAAACCTGGGAAGGTGAAATCAGCCAGGGAATAAGCGGGGCGCAAATCTTTCAATTCTCGGTTCTGGACAGCGAAAAGGAGGTTGTTAAAAAACTTCAGGAGAACGAAGGAAATTATGTAAAACTCACCTATGTGGAGAGGTATACCACTTTTATATTTTGGGGAGATTCCAAATATTTTATACAAGACGTAAAAGAAGAAAAATCCCCACATTTTAGAGATCGATAATGAATAAAGAATTCAAAAAAATTAAAGATTCCCAAATCTCGCTTTCCGAGTTGATGCTTCCCTCCTATTCCAATTTCAATGGAAAGATCCACGGGGGATATATTTTATCACTGCTGGATCAAATCGCATTTGCCTGTGCTTCCAAGCATTCACGGGCTTATTGCGTAACTGCCAGCGTAGATACAGTCGATTTTCTGAACCCCATTGAAATAGGGGAATTGGTAACTATGAAAGCTTCAGTTAATTTTGTAGGGAATAGTTCCATGATAATAGGCATTCGCGTGGAAGCCGAAAACATTCTCACCGGAATTGTAAACCATTGCAATTCTTCCTATTTTACTATGGTTGCGAAGGATAAAGCTGGGAATTCTATTCCCGTACCGGGATTAATTCTAAAAGATGACAATGATATCCGCAGATTTATAAAGGGTATTAAAAGAAATAAAATAAAGTTGAAACGAAAAAAGAAATTTCACGAAACTACCTTTTCTTCAGAAGAATATTTGCATTTACTGGAAGATTTT
>JBBRGD010000313.1:0-3262 GCA_038241065.1 Flavobacteriales bacterium | reverse complement strand
AACTTGAGTCATGGTTATATTTTAAATTGAAGGAATTACTTTTATAAATTTATCAGATTTGGTTTTTATTCTGACAGGTAACAATAATTAATTTTGTCTAAAAATATATAAAAAAATATATTTCTCAAAATACTTTGTGTAAAATTTTATAAAAGTTTGATTATTTATTTAAAATTTATATTTTTAGCCTTTGGTTTATAAAAATAGTAAAGAACCAGATTAGAGGTTTAAAAATAAAGGAAAGAGGAAAAAAAGTTGGAATCCTCAAGAGCGAGGTAAAAATAAGATTATAGAGAAAATTTTTAATTATGATAATAGTTCAAAACCATTCAACCAAAAATCCTAAAGCGTCATTATGTTAAAAACTCAACAACGCTATCTCGCTTTGGACGTTCTCCGGGGGATGACCATCGCACTAATGATATTGGTAAACTCACCCGGAAGTTGGGCCACTATTTACGCGCCATTTAAGCATGCAGCCTGGCATGGTTTTACCATTACCGATTTGGTATTCCCCACATTCCTTTTTGTAGTTGGGAACGCGATGAGTTTCAGCCTGAGAAAATTCGAGGGGAAAGCTGAAAACCTTTTTCTAAAAAAAATATTTAAGCGTAGCATATTAATCTTTCTAATTGGCTTGTTTTTAAGTGCTTTTCCGTTTTTATACAGAGATGAGGCAGGCGAACTGGCATTTAAGAACCTTGCCAATATGAGAATTATGGGGGTTTTACAGCGGATAGCTTTGTGTTATTTAATTGCTTCCCTGCTTATTCACTATTTAAAATTAAAAGTTGCGGTGGCTGCAAGCATCCTGATCTTATTAGGATACTGGTTTGTAATGTACACCTTCGGAGATCATCCCAATCCATATAGTTTAACCGAAAATGCTGCCTTGAAATTCGATTTGATGTTGTTTCGTCCTGAAAATTTATATAAAGGATTCGGTATGGCATTTGATCCTGAAGGTTTGTTGAGCACTTTTCCTGCTGTGGTTAATGTTGTGGCGGGTTATCTGGCCGGAATTTTTATTCAAAAGTCCGGAAACACGTTTACAACAGTTTGGAAACTGGTACTAGCCGGAATTATTGGCATTATCCTGGCGCAGATATGGGATCTGATTTTTCCAATTAACAAAGGGATCTGGACCAGTTCGTATGTATTGCTTGCCATTGGATGGGACCTGATTGTAATAGCCTTGCTTATTTGGGTTATCGAATTGTGGAAGTTAAAAAGATGGACCTATTTTTTTGTGGTTTTCGGGAAAAATCCTTTGTTTATCTTTGTGCTTTCCGGTTTGGTGGTGATGCTAATGAGTATCATTCTGGTAAATTCTGAAGGTTTAAAAACCTGGATCTATAAAAATGGGTTTTTGAGCTGGCTCACCGATTTGAACGCCTCGCTTGCTTTTGCTGTTTGCTATGTACTATTAATGTGGTTGGTGGGTTATATTATGGATAAACGAAAAATATATATCAAGGTTTAATCGTTTTAAATCAGAAATCCTTCATCAATAAAAATCAATTTTTACTTATGAAATTTTTACAAACTCTTTGTTTTACTTTAATTATCCTCGGCTCCGGTATTTCTTTGAAAGCACAGGAAAATCAATCAAAAACTCCGGAATTCTTACAATATGCCAATAGTACTTGGGTAGATTCTGTGATGAAGAGTTTAACCCCAAATGAACGTATTGCGCAGCTTATTATGGTTGCGGCATATTCAAACAGAGGAGAAGAACATCGCCAGGAAATCCTTGAATTGATCAAAAATCAAAAAATAGGCGGGTTGATCTTTTTCCAGGGAGGACCCATAAGACAGGTCAACCAGATGAATGAATATCAGGCAGCTTCAAAAGTCCCGTTATTGGGTGCAATTGATGCTGAATGGGGATTGGGAATGCGCCTGGACAGCACCATAAGTTACCCATTTCAAATGGCTCTGGGAGCGATCCAAAATGATTCTTTGATCTATAAAATGGGAACGGAAATAGCCCGGCAAATAAAGCAGGTTGGTTTACATCTCAATTTTGCACCTGTGGTAGACGTAAATAATAACGCAGACAATCCGGTAATCAATTTTCGGTCTTTCGGAGAGAACAAGTACAATGTCGCTGAAAAAGGAATTGAATATATGAGCGGCTTACAGGATGGCGGAGTGTTGCCTACCGCAAAACATTTTCCCGGCCACGGTGATACAGCTACCGATTCACATTTTGCGCTGCCGCAAATAAACCATTCCCTGGTAAGGCTGGATTCGCTGGAGCTTTATCCGTTCAGGGAAATAATAAAAGCAGGAATTGGTGGGGTGATGGTTGCCCATCTGGATATCCCGGCTCTGGATTCTACCGGAGTTCCTTCAACATTATCAAAACCCATAATTACCGGTTTGTTAAAAAGCGAATTGAATTTCGAAGGTTTAATAGTTACCGATGCGATGAATATGAAAGGGGTAACAAAGGATAATTCCCCCGGAATTGTTGATAAAGATGCTATTCTTGCGGGAAACGATCTGTTGGAATTTACCGTAGATGTACCGCTCGCCATTGCCGAGATACGAAAAGCCATCAACCAAGGCCTTATCTCACAGGCTGAAATCGACAGGCGCTGCCGAAAGATATTGGCTCTTAAACAATGGGCGGGATTAAATGAATATCAACCTACTTCTTCAGTAAATCTGTTGGAAGATTTGAATACTTCAAGTGCTCAATTATTCAGCAGAAAACTCACCGAAGCTTCCCTCACCGTTCTCAAAAACGATAATGATCTCTTGCCATTAAAGGAATTGGAAAACCTGCAAATTGCTTCAGTTTCTTTTGGAAGTGATAACACCACTTTTCAGGAAGCTATGAGTTTATACACAAATATTGCTCAATTTCAGCTTCCCAATAATGCAACTGCAGAGCAGGTAAGTGAAATTAAAAGAGCCCTGGAAAATTATAACCTGGTAATTGCGGCTGTTTATGACGAAAGTAAATTCCCCAGGAACAACCTGGAACTTTCAAATGAAGGTCAGAAATTCCTGAGCGAATTGGCGGGCAAAAAAAATACGGTAGTCACATTTTTTAAGAATCCCTATGTGTTAGATCAATTGGAGGGAATAGAAAACTCCCCGGCTTTAATACTTACCTATCAGGACAGTAAAAATGCCCAGGATCTGGCGGCACAGCTTATTTTTGGCGGAATTGGAGCAAGCGGAAAACTCCCGGTGAGCATAGGTGAGAAATTCAAAGAGGGCGACGGACTTGATATTGAAGGCGGGATTA
>JBBRGD010000312.1:0-3288 GCA_038241065.1 Flavobacteriales bacterium | reverse complement strand
GAAGATCAAAATCAATGCTCTATTTCCCTTAGCTTTTATCTAAATGGCCAATAAACAATATCGAAATAGGGATTCGGATATTGTAAACAGTTTAAATTAAGATGAACTTCGGGTGAGTTTTAAGAAGGCCTCTTGAAGCTGCCTTGTAATTTTCCCCTTCTCGGGCCTGTTAAAGATCTCCTTTTCATTTAAAAGCATTGATTTTACCGATAAAATCTGAGTAGTGGTACCGGTTAAAAAAACTTCATCAACCTCTTTTAATTCATCTATATGCAAGGCTTCCGTACTTATCTCAATATCCATCTCGTGACACATATCAAGAATTACTTTTCGGGTAATTCCGGAAAGAATATGAGGCCCTTCCGGGTGGGTGAAGACCGTGTGATTTTTCAGAAAAAAAACTGAAGAGTGAGAACCTTCAGTAAAAAATCCATCCCGAATCAATAAATTTTCATCAAGGCCTAAACGATGAGCCTGATTATTTGCCTTGATATTAGCCATTAAGGAAATGGATTTTATATCACAGCGATGCCATCTCAAATCTTCAGAAACCAAAACTGAAGCCTGTTTATTTTCAAATCCATTAAGCACGACTGGAAAGGCATACAATAAAACTGCAGGTTGTATTTGTTCAGGAAAAAAATGGGTGCGGGGTGCTACACCTCTGGTTATTTGAATATAAACAGCGCAATCACTTTGAAATAAACCTGAACGGGAAACAGCCTCTAACATTATTTCCTGCAAAGAAAACGCGTCAAACTCAATTTCGATCTCGTTCAAACAGTATTGCAACCTATCGAGGTGATCTTTCTGCCTAAATGGTTTTCCATCATAAAAAGGAGTAACTTCATAAATCCCGTCTCCCAGCAAGAATCCCCTGTCAAAAACTGAAACAAAAGCATTTTCAGGATTTATCCATTCCCCATTAAGAAAGACCTCCTTAGGAAATGACTTTTTCGGTTGAAGTTTGAGATTAGCAGTGATCAAATTTCAGTTATTAATTTAAATATTGATGTAAATTTACCACCCATTCAGCTTCGTAATATCGAATTAGGCTAATCACCAAGATACCAGAAATCACGTAAATCCATGAGTAATTATTGCGTTTTAACATCATTCCCCCAAGTATGGCAATGATTAGAAAAGGCAGCGCCAGAATGAGATTTGGAAGCACCCATACATTTTCAAAAAGGACTGCAAATACTTTCATTACAATATAGAATACACTATAAAAGAGAATGATCTTACTTGAAAGCATTTTTAAATTTCCTATTGGCATCCTTAATTGTTATAATTTGTAGGGGATTTTCTTTTATGTGTAGCCCGCTCATAAGCAGATGCCCATGCGAAATGTTCGGCTTCGCTGTTTGGTTTTGCTATAAAAGTCAGTCCTTTTGGCGCACTTTTTTCAGCATATCCCATAGGTACGGTAAGTGCAGGATATTTTGCGACTGCTGCAAACCCGGCGTGATAATTATTTATTGAAAGAATTCCATCCAGGTTATGCTCTTTCATTGGAACTTCAAAAAACTGTTTCCCGTTCCTGCTTAGAGTATTCTTGATTGCCATAAATTCCTCTTCGGTGGCTGAATCAGCAAGGATCCCGTAAAATAAACTTTGCCCGTAGGGTGCCCGGGACAGGGTATCTTGACTATTATAAACCACGATATCTTCTATCGATTTAAAACCAACTTCCCCCCCGTAATTTTTAAAGTATTCAGGAAGATCCTTTTTCATATCCAAATTTAGTAACCTGGTAAAATTAGGAAGCTGAATTTCTTCTGCCTCAAATTCTATAATTTCAGCTCCGGCCGACTTCAGATCCTGCATTGCGGTGACGTAAAGAGAATCTTCCATCAATTTCTTTATAGCACCAAAACGTTTTCCTTTTAATGAGCCTTCCTTGAGTGAACCGTAAAAGTTCGTTGTGTTGTTTTTATTTGCTGCAGAAGCTGGATCCTTCATATCTTTTCCGGTCATGGCCGAGAAAAGAATGGCATTGTCTATCACCGATTTTGTGATCGGGCCCGGAGTGTCCAAAGTACCTGAAATGGGCACAATTCCCCCACGGCTTAAAATACCGATGGTAGGTTTTAGGCCTACAAGTGAATTCTGGCTGGATGGCGATAATATGGATCCTGAAGTTTCTGTCCCTATCGCTGCAGTAGCAAAATTTGACGCAACCGCAACCGCACTTCCCGAACTTGAGCCTCCGGTGTCGAGGATCTTTCTTCCGTAAGGATTTAAAGTTTGTCCCCCAATGGCCGAATAGCCGCTTGGACAATCGCCGCAAAAGAAATATGCCCATTCGCTTAAATTGGCTTTCCCTAAAATCAACGCACCATTTTGCTTTAATTTTTCGACGATAAAAGCATCGTCTGTCTGGTTGTTTCTCAACGCCATCGAACCGGCTGTGGTAGGCATATTTTTGGTGTTGATATTATCCTTCAACAAAACCGGGATTCCAAAAATGGGATGTTTTTCGCCACCGGCTTTTAAAACTTCGTCCTTTTCTCGTGCTTCTTGCAAAATTTTTGGATTAAGGGAAATAACCGAATTAAGGCTCAAATCATTTTCCCTGTCGTATTTTTTGATCCTATAAAGGTAAAAAAGCACCAGTTCTTCATAGGAAAACTCACCGTTTTTAACCGATTTCTGTAAAGACGGAATGTTTTGATCCAGGATCAATGGCAAAAGTTGGGTGTAACGGGCATCAGGAAAAGCGGTTAAATTTGCTTTAAAAGGTGCCCAAAGTGAATCATTACGAATGAATTTAGAATCCAGAACTTTGTATTCCCTTTCTTCCGAAACCTTTGTGGTGTCCTGAACTATTTTAACCGAAGAAGTTCCCTGCTTATTGTCTTTGCAGGAAACACTTAATAAAACCAATAAAAATAGGATAATCTTTTTCATAAAAGGAGGAATCTACAAGCCATTTATTCCGAATTGAAAAATAAGCCTGAAAATTGGCTTATTTTATAATAAATTCAAAAAACGGGTTTATTTTTTAAAGAAGGAATCTACAAATTCGTATTTATTGAATACTTGCAGATCTTCCAAGCCTTCCCCTACACCAATATATTTTACGGGGATTTGAAACTGATCGCTTATTCCAATAACAACCCCACCCTTGGCTGTTCCATCCAGTTTTGTAACTGCCAGAGAAGTAACATCTGTAGCAGCGGTGAACTGTTTTGCCTGCTCAAAGGCGTTTTGACCTGTGGAACCATCCAATACCAGAAGAACTTCGTGAGGCGCATTGGGAATTACCTTTTGCATCACCATTTT
>JBBRGD010000311.1:0-3295 GCA_038241065.1 Flavobacteriales bacterium | reverse complement strand
TATTGGTGGTTCCCACCCAATTTTCCCCATAAGTCAAAGCGGTTGCAATTCCAGTTTGTTCCGGTGGAACCTGACGCAACTGTTTTGACAACACTTTGGCTTGTTTTTTATACATCCTGTTTGTCGGCGCATACGGATTTGACGCGCAGGAGAATATTACAGAAATAACAATAAACAGAGAAAAGACACGAAAAAAGTTTTTCATTTAGATCAAATTAACAAGGGTTTAAAATTGCAAATTCCATTTCTCAATACTCATATCTCACTTCTCATTTCTTCAAAACTTCCACCTAACAAAAGCTTCCATGGCTTCGTAATTTGCCAATCCTAATTTATCGTAAATCATTGCGGTTTCGCTGTTTCTTTCCTGGGCTCTTTTCCAGAATTCCCTTTCGTCGTCTCCCGGAAATACAGGGCGGTCTTTTTGTGATTGATGTTGAAATATGGCATTCCTTTTTCTTTCTACTTCCTGTGGCGAAAGTGGTACGGCCATTTCAATCTCATGGGTTTCAAATTCCTGCCAGGCCCCGCGGTATAACCACAGCCAGCAATTTTTGGTCCATTCTTCGGTTTTTCTCAGCCGGTTTATGGCTTCCAGGATGATCCTGAAACATGCAATATGCGTTCCATGTGGATCGGCAAAATCGCCTGCGGCGAAGATCTGGTGCGGTTTAATTTTTTGAAGGAGCTCCATTGTGAGTTTCACATCGATTTCTGTCACCGGATTTTTAACTGTTTTTCCGGTTTCATAAAACGGAAGTGACATAAAATGGATTTTTTTATCTTCAAGTCCGGCATATCTTGCTCCCGCAAATGCTTCCGATTTTCTTATAAAAGCCTTCACATTTCGAATTTCGGGCAGATCGATCTCATTGGGTTGTTTTTTCTCCAGAAAGGCTCGCATTTTCTCGTAAATAGAATCCAGTTTTTTTGTGTCTTCCCCGATACTTTTATTGAAATCTATCGCAAATTCCATGTATCGCAATACATCAGTATCCCATACTGCGGTATTTCCTGAGGTTTGATATGCCACGTGTACTTCATGCCCTTGGTCTACCAATCTCATAAAAGTCCCTCCCATAGAAATTACATCATCGTCTGGGTGTGGAGAAAAAATAAGCGCTCTTTTATGGTCTGGTTCTGCCCTCTCCGGACGCTGTGAATCATCGGCATTGGGTTTTCCTCCTGGCCAGCCGGTAATTGTATGCTGTAATTTATTAAAAACGTGAATGTTGATATTATAAGCCGGTCCTTTTTCTGTGGCCAATTGGGCCATTCCGTTGTTGTTGTAATCTTCTTCGGTGAGTTTCAGAATTGGTTTTTCAACATTGCCAGAAAGCCATATCACAGCCTTTTTAATTTGTTCCTTGTCCCAGACACAGTCTTTTACAAGCCAAGGCGTGTTAAACCGGGTAAGCTCGGAGGCTGCATCCATATCCAGCACAAACTCTACATGTTCTGAAAGCTGGAGATAGGTTGCCGGAACATTCCCGGATATTTCTCCTTCCACCGCTTTTTTGATGATGGTTGCCTTTTTTTTGCTCCACGCCATCAAGATAATTTCGCGGGCTTTAAAAATAGTACCAATCCCCATTGTAATGGCTTTGGTGGGTACATTTTCTTTTCCCCCAAAATCGCGGGAAGCATCCCTTCTGGTAAGATCATCAAGGGTAACAAGCCTTGTTCCTGAATTGGGTGCTGATCCCGGTTCATTAAAACCTATATGACCGGTTCTACCAATTCCAAGAATTTGAAGGTCCAAACCTCCCAGTTCCCCGATTTTGTTTTCATAATCCAAACAGTAGGAAGCTATATCCTCCTTTTTTAATGTTCCGTCAGGAATATGAATGTTTTCTCCTGGAATATCAATATGGTCAAAGAGGTTTTCATGCATAAAGATCACATAGCTCTGTTTGGCTGTAGGCTGCATGGGGTAATATTCGTCCAGGTTAAAGGTGATCACATTTTTAAAGCTCAGGCCTTCTTCCTTGTGCATTCGCACGAGTTCAGCATACATTTCAACAGGAGTTGCTCCGGTTGCGAGTCCTAAAACGGCATGAGTACCCTCTTCCTGTTTCCTTTTTATAAGATCTGCGATGCGTTGTGCTACAATTTTAGAGGCTATATGCTCGTCCGCATAAACACTTACCGGTAATTTTTCAAACCGGGTTTCTTCAAGTAAATTTAATCTGGCCATAATAAGGGAAATGTTTTTTTAGGATTTTTTAATTTAAAATGCGGGGGTTTTTTAATTGATCTCTGCTTTTGCTGAATCAATTTGTTCTTTAAAAATATCTTCCATAACCGCTACGGTGGCTCCCAACAAGCTCGAATTTTTTCCGAGAGTTGACAGGGAAATTTGAGTCCTTTCTTTTAACTGGATCATAGTATAGGTGTTGAGGGATTGCTGAATGGGAGTGGTTATAAATTGATTGGCTTCGGCAATTTTTCCTTCCAGGATAATCAGTTCAGGATTAAAAATTTGTATTAAAATAGCAATTCCTTTGCCTAAACTTATCCCAATTTCCGACAAAACATTGATAGCAAATTGGTCGCCCAGATTGGCTGCTTCAATTATGAGTTCCGGCTCCAGGTTTTCAATTTCATTGTTGATCATTGTGTTTAAAATGGAGGTTTGCCCTGCCTGAATGCCTTTTTTCGCTTTATTGACCATTGCTATTCCGGATGCTACCGTCTCTAAACAACCGCGTTTCCCGCAATGACATAACAGCCCGTCTTCTACAATAGGGATATGGCCAAATTCGCCGGCAAAACCGGAAACCCCGGTATGCATTTTTCCTCCCATTATGATTCCCAAACCAATTCCCCAATCCATCGAGATTACCAGTACATTGCTTTTGTTTTTTGCGAGACCAAACCTGAATTCTGCAAGACAGGAACTTTTTGCATCGTTAAAAATAACCACAGGTTTGTCAAATCTTTTTGCAAAAGCGCTTTGTAAGGATTCCGATTCCTGGTCTTTTAAGAAATAAGTAAAATTTTTGCCTTCTTCAGAAGAAACCAGGCCAGGCATGCTAATTCCCACCCCCATTAATTTATCAGAATTTATTTTTGAAGCCGTTATCAATTCAGATGCGTATTTGTGAATAAATTCTACAATTCGGAAATCTTTAGATATTATGGTAGGAATGGTTTTTTCAAACAGGATTTGATGTGTATTATCCAAAATGGCCAGTTTAATTTTAAAGCGATCTATTTGAATGCTCAACACAAAAAAGGTGCATTTCTTTAAGCCGAACAAATCTGGCTTTCGCCCACCAACCGAATCCCCTTG
>JBBRGD010000310.1:0-3297 GCA_038241065.1 Flavobacteriales bacterium | reverse complement strand
CTTCTAAACTTTTCTTAACTTTCCAGTTATCCTCCTCCATAGGTTCCGATAGGGCCAAATGGAATTTAAAGTTAGGAAAATCCCTTTCCAACGCCCGGAAATGTTCTGTATAGAATAATTCACGTTTTGAACGACCTCCATACCAGTAGCTCACTTTTCTGTTCGTTTTTAGGGTTCTGAATAAATGGTACAAGTGAGATCGCATTGGTGCCATTCCGGCTCCACCACCTACATATAACATTTCGGAATCGCTCTCGTTGATAAAAAATTCCCCGTAAGGCCCTGAAATAACCACCTTATCTCCTGGCTTTCTGGAGAAAATATAAGAAGATGCAACACCCGGATTTACATTCATCCAGCCATTTATAGCTCTATCAAATGGAGGAGTTGCCACCCTTACATTTAGCATGATCTTACGCCCTTCAGCAGGGTAAGATGCCATAGAATATGCACGCTCTACGGTTTCATTGTTTTTCATTGCCAGGGGCCACAATTTAAATTTATCCCATTCCTCCTTAAATTTCTGGGGTTCACCAGGATGTTCTTCAGGATGGGCGGTAATATCCATATCAGTGAATTTTACCTCACATTTTGGAATTTCAATTTGGATATATCCTCCGGCTTTGTATCCCATATCTTCAGGAATTTCAACAACAAATTCCTTGATAAATGAGGCCACATTGTAGTTACTCACAACAGTAGCATCCCACTTTTTGATTCCAAATACCTCTTCAGGAATTTGAATTTTCATATTTTCCTTCACCTTTACCTGGCAACTCAATCGCCAACCATTGGCAATTTCCTTTCGGGTAAAATTCGGTTCTTCCGTTGGAAGAATTGTTCCACCACCTTCGGTAATAATACATTTGCACTGAAGACAAGTACCGCCACCACCACAAGCCGAAGGCAAAAATAATTTTTGTTCACTTAAGGTTGAAAGAAGGGTTCCTCCTGAAGCTACTTCAATATCCTTTTCACCATTTACTAGTATTGAAACTGGACCCGATGCCACTAATTTTGCCTTGGCAAACAATAAGATGGAAACCAAGAATAAGATTAGTGCTAAGAATACAATTACACCTGCTATTATAACTGTCATTGTTTTTTATTTTTCAATTAAATTTCAATTCCCATAAAACTCATAAACCCTATTGCCATTAACCCGGTTATAAGAAAGGTAATCCCTAATCCTTTTAAGGGAGCGGGAACATTGGAATAGGCTATTTTTTCACGAATGGCGGCAATTGCTAAGATAGCTAAAAACCAACCAATTCCGCTTCCAAATCCATAAGTAATGGCTTCGGACACTGCGCCAAAATCTTTTTGTTGCATAAATAATGAACCTCCAAGGATCGCACAGTTTACAGCGATAAGCGGAAGAAAAATCCCTAAATTACTATAGAGCGTTGGGGCATATTTTTCAACGATCATTTCCACCAATTGAACCATAGATGCAATTACCGCAATAAACATGATAAAGCTAAGAAAGCTTAGATCAATAGTTGCATATTCCGGACTTAACCATTTCAAGGCCCCGGGCATAAGCAAGTACTGGTTCAACAAAAAGTTGATAGGCACAGTAATAGTAAGCACAAATATTACCGCCGCACCTAAACCTACTGCTGTTTTAACTGTTTTTGACACCGCCAGATAGGAACACATTCCCAGGAAGTAGGCAAAAATCATATTTTCTATGAAAATACTTCTAACAAATAAATTTACATATTCCATTGTTATCTTGTTTTTGCTGTTGATCTATTAATTTTGTTCAATTAGTTTGCGGTTTCTGGAACGTTGCACCCAAATTATAATCCCAATTACAATAAGTGCCATTGGAGAGAGAAGCATTAACCCGTTGTTTTCATATCCGAAGGAATAAAGACCGGTAGATTCAGCAGCCGTGGCGGCTCTATGCCCTAATACTTCAAATCCAAATAACTTACCTGCACCAAGCAATTCCCTGAAAAAAGCTACAATTACAAGGATAAGACCGTATCCGGCACCATTTCCAATTCCGTCAAGAAATGATTTGTAAACATTATTTGCTAAAGCAAAGGCCTCAAGACGGCCCATAATGATACAGTTGGTGATAATAAGCCCAACAAATACCGACAGCTGTTTACTGACATCGTAGGCATAAGCCTTAAGAACCAGGTCTACTAAAACTACTAGCGCTGCAACAATCACCAATTGAACTATGATTCTAATTCTATTAGGAATTAAATTTCTGATAAGTGAAATTATCATATTTGAAAATGCCATAACCGCCACTACAGCAATAGCCATAACAATTGCAGGTTCCAATTGTACCGTAATTGCCAGGGCCGAGCAAATCCCCAATACCTGGACAGTGATCGGGTTATCATCGTTTAACGGATCAGATAATAATTTCCGGTTTTTCTTCGACAGAAAATGTTCTTTTTCTTTTGAATCTGACAAGAACAAGATCATTTCTTTTTTCTTTGCTTCCTTTTCCTCGGAAACTCTGTTTTTATCTTTTGTCATAATTACTGAATTGCAACTTTAATTTCCTGTTGTTTCTTAAAAAAAGGAAGGTAGTGTTTTAGCCTTTCTGAGATCATATCAGAAACCCCATCACCGGTAATGGTTGCACCAGAAATAGCATCAACCTTATTATCACCTTTATCTGTAGGATCCGGTCTTCCTTTAACCACCGATACACCAATCAGGTTACCGCTGGAATCAAAAATCTTCTCATCGGTAAAACGCTGTCTAAACCAGACCTGGGTAATCTCAGCTCCAAGTCCCGGGGTTTCTCCTTTGTGGTCAAAAACAGCCCCTTTAATGGTATTCACATCATCTTTTAATGCAATATAACCCCATATAGCATCCCATAGGCCTTTTCCCCGTAGAGGAACTATATAATATTTTTCTCCTTCAATTTCCGCTATGTAAATTGGAAATGATTGTTCGTCCGTAGGTTTTTTTAATTCTTTTGCAAGGTCTATTTGAAAAGCATCTGCACCTTCAATTATCTCCCCATTTTCATTTATTGCGTAAGCTTCTTTGACATACTGGGTGTATAATGCCTCTGATTCATCCCGGGATGTTTCAATACCCACGGTTGCCAAAATGTTTTGCATTTTTTCCTTGCGCACATTTTCATCCCGCAATGGCTGAAGGGTGGTCGCAGCGTATGCCAGGACAGTTCCTACCACTATAACTAAGATTATAGCAAATATGAACGTGTATGAATTGCTATTGGTTCTATTGACTTTTTTCTCTTCCATAATTATACTGCTGTTTTAATTTGAACAGGAACATCAGACAATCTTT
>JBBRGD010000309.1:0-3300 GCA_038241065.1 Flavobacteriales bacterium | reverse complement strand
ATTCCAGCCTTTGTTATTGAAGTGAAGATCAATGAAGTTGGTACAGATGAAGTAGTGGTAAAAATTCCCGATTTTCTTGATGCCGAAAAAGTGAGTTTGTTAAAAAAACATTTCAAATCCAAATTGCAGGTAACCCTAACACTGAAACAGGTTTCTTTGAAAATTATTGAAAAATTGAGATCTCCTGAAGGAAGCAGAAAACCGGTAGTTTTTATGGATTATAGATGATATACCCATCAATATATAACCCTGCCAGTTTTTTTTACCCTGGCAGGGTTAGCGTTAAGAACCATACGAGGTCTTTGAGACTGTTAGGTTTTCTAGTATTAAACTTTTTTACATACCACCACAATTTTCTTCTCATCGAGATTGGTCGTAAAAAACAGGTAAGTGTCACCGCCATCTTCAATTTTTAACTCTTTACGGATCTCAGCAACCGTTTTCGGGAAATTCCGGATGGTAATATTTGCTTTTTTCAGAGTTAATCTTTGTTTTAATTGCTTCTTGTTATAAGGCAAAACTTCCAGAATTTCGAATCTCCTGCCCGGAAATTCCTTTAACTCCTTTGAGGTGAACAAATGAGAATTTGAATGAAGTGTAAAGCTATCGGTTTGGCTTGTCAGATCCCGGAACATCCCGCTTTTCATGATTGCCGGATTTGGTTCATATAAATAATTTAGCGGAAAACTTAAGGGAATATCGCTTTGTGAAGCTCTAAAATTGGTTTCGAATGTTTGAGTAATTTTGTTTTGAAAATGGATGGTTTTGACCTTAATTTTTTCTGAAGCATTCTTATTTAAAATCCATAGCAATTCCTTCACTTCCTGATTTACAGCCACAATATGAATTTCAGATACGTTTTTCAATTCGCCTATTCCCGCTTTTAAATCGAGTAATGGCGAGGTTTTAATCAGTATTTGATCGGCCCTTTCAAAGAACAGTTCCAAATGTTTCGCCGGGTTTGGAGTACAGTCAGAAAGTTGAAAAACCTTTCCTCCGGCATCGTCCCTGCGGGATGGGTCTAGATAAATCCAATCAAAGTACTGTTCCGAATTTTTTAAATATTCAATCCCGTCACCCTGAATGGTTTTTACATTTATGGCATTCAGGATCTCAAAATTATGTTCTGCCAATTCGGATAATTCCAAATTTAATTCACAATGAATGACTTCATTTAATCTTTCAGCAAAAAAATAAGCATCAATTCCAAAGCCACCGGTAAGGTCAATCAATTTTTTTCCTTCGACTAAAGAAGCTTTATATTTGGCTGTTTTTTCAGAAGAAGTTTGCTCCAGATTAAGATTGGGCGGAAACAGGATGTTTTTAGTGAGATACCAGGTGGGAAGCTTTGATTTCGCCTTGCTTACTCCTGCAATTTGGATCGCGATTTCCTGAATGGAAACATCCTTGAACGGACTGCCTTTTAAGATGAGTTTTGAAAGACTGGCGGATCTGTTTTTAAAAATAAAATCCTGAACATCTTTATGTAGAAGTGCTTTATTCAAGCTGTATTTTTTTAGATATCCTTGGTAAGTCTTTTAACAATTTTATATTCGCTTAATGATTCTTTGGCTACCACTTTTATTGCGGTATAAAAAGGCACGGCTACAACCATCCCGAGAATCCCGAATAAGAGGCCTGAGATAAGGATAATGAGGAAAATTTCTAAAGGATGCGAACGCACGCTGGCCCCAAAGATAAGTGGCTGACTTATAAAGTTGTCTATTAACTGGGAAATCCCGTATCCCATCAAAATATAAAACAATCTCGGAAGAATGTAGGCTTGAAAATCGGCGCCAAGGTTGCTGGAGATCACGAATAATCCCATTAAAATCGCGGCAATTATTGGCCCTAAATAAGGTACTAAATTTAAAATGGCACAAATAAAGGCGATGGCCACAGGATTATTTATTTCAAAAATACTTAGCAAAAGTAAATAGAGTATAAAGAGTACTGTAATTTGTAGGGTTAAGCCAACAAAATAACGGGAAAGCAAAATTTTGATCTTATTGAATACGCGTTGAAATTTATCTTCTTCTCCCTTATTGGCAAAAACCAAGATACTGTTTAACATTAATTTACTGTCTTTAAGCAGGAAAAATGAAATAAATATGATTGAAAAAACTGCAATAAGTGTCGCGCCCAAAATCCCGAATACACTGTTTAAAAACCGGGGAATCATATTCACATCCATACTGCTCACAAATTCGCTTTGCAATAAACTCTCAAGAATATTAATATTATCGACCCCCAGATAATTGTTGATTTGAATATTCAATTCATTTATATCAGCTTTAAAAGCTTCTACATCAATTTGGCCCAAGTAATGGCTTTGAGTAACAACTATAGGTACAAATACAAAAATAATTCCAATGAACAGAGCTAATACCAAGAAGAGGACCAGCACTACGGCAATTTTATTGGGAATGTGAAAGTGTGACCTCAAAAAGATCACAACCGGCCGGCCAATAAGGGAGATTATCCCGGCAACGGCAATATATACCAATACGGATTGTATTTTGTATAGAAAAAATAACATTAGGAATATTCCAAACAATATTCCTAATGCGCGTAATATTCCGTAAGAAAAAGTTTTTGAGTTCACGCAGTAAAGATATTATTTATCCTGAAAGAGAAGGATGTTTTTTTAATTTCCTGAAATATCAATTTTCAAAAGCGTATTTAATTATGTTTGCACCCATTTGCAATGCCTTTAAACGCACCTCTGAAGGATCATTATGAACGGCAGGATCCTCCCATCCATCACCAAGATCGGATTCAAAAGTAAAAACACATAAAAGACGCTGGTTTTCAAAAATACCAAAAGCCTGCGGAGGCAAACCCTCATGTTCATGTATTTTGGGCAAGCCGTTAGGAAAAGCAAAGGCGCTTCTAAAAATGGGATGGGAAGCTGGCAGTTCCTGTAATTCTTTATCCGGAAATACTTTTTTCAGTTCGTTTCTAATATACTTATTCATTCCGTAATTATCGTCTATATGCAAAAAACCACCACTCATTAGATAATCCCGCAAATTTTTAGCTTCGGCATCACTAAAGAAAACATTTCCATGGCCTGTCATGTGGATAAAGGGATATTGAAAAATATCCGTGCTTCCCGGAGATACTGTTTCGGGTTTTGAACTTATTGAGGTTTGTATATTCTCATTGCAAAATTTTATCAGGTTGGGAAGGGAAGTGGGATTTGCATACCAATCGCCACCACCCTGATATTTTAAAAGAGCGATTTCCTGGGCATTGAGATAATGCCCTGCAAAGAAGATAAAAAGTAAAACAACTATT
>JBBRGD010000308.1:0-3300 GCA_038241065.1 Flavobacteriales bacterium | reverse complement strand
TTAGCCCACAAGAGTATTTATATTAAAAAAGCCCACTTGTTCTGAACCGGGAGGATCAAAACCTTGGCAAAAAATACAAAATAATTTATGAAATGAGCATAACGGAAACACGATACAAACACCGATGAAGATATGCGAATTACATATGACCTATAAAAACAATAAAAATCTACATATGAAATGAGCATAACGGAAACACGATTCAAACACCGATGAAGATATGCGAATTACATATGACCTATAAAAAACAATAAAAATCTACTTATGAAAATAGCCATAGTGTGTTACCCAACCTTTGGGGGAAGTGGAGTAGTTGCAACCGAGTTGGGTATGGAGCTTTCAAAACGAGGACATGAAATTCATTTTATAACCTACAAACATCCTGTTAAACTGGAACAATTAACCGGGAATATCCATTTTCACGAAGTAAATGTTCCAGAATATCCACTGTTCCTATATCAGCCCTACGAACTCGCGCTCAGCAGTAAATTGGTAAATATGGTAAAACTTTATAAAATCGAAGTTTTACATGTTCATTACGCTATTCCCCACGCATACGCTGGATATATGGCCAAAAAAATGTTGGAGGAGGAAGGAATTTTTATTCCTATGGTCACAACCCTTCATGGTACCGATATTACCCTGGTTGGGAATCATCCTTTTTATAAACCTGCGGTTACCTTCAGCATCAATCACAGCGATGTAGTAACTTCCGTTTCTCAAAGTTTAAAAGAAGACACTCTGCGTTCTTTTAAAATTACAAAAGAAATTCACGTTGTACCCAATTTTATAGATATTACAAAATATCAAAAGAAATATACCGATTGCCAACGTTCCCTGATGGCGCAGCCGGATGAAAAAATAATCTCGCATGTGAGCAATTTCAGGCCTGTTAAGCGCATAGAAGATGTGATCAGGATTTTTGATACTATTCAGAAAAAGGTGAAATCCAAACTGATCATGGTTGGAGAAGGTCCTGAAAAAGAAATGGCTGAAAATTTGGTGATGGAATTAGGGATTGAAGAAAAAGTTGTTTTTCTGGGTCAAAGCAATGAAGTAGATGAAATTCTTTGTTTTTCAGATCTTTTCCTTCTTCCCTCAGAAAAAGAAAGCTTTGGGCTTGCCGCGCTGGAAGCAATGGCAAACGGTGTTCCTGTAATTTCCTCAAACAGTGGAGGCATCCCGGAATTGAACATACACGGGTTTTCCGGTTATTTAAGCGATCTTGGAAATGTGGAAGAAATGGCTAATTTCGGAATTTCTATTCTGGAAGATGAAGATACATTGCTCCAATTCAAAATGAACGCATGGAACCGGGCTAAAATTTTTGATTGCTCTAAAATTGTGCCTATATATGAAGCCCTTTATGAGAAGGCACTTTCAGAAAAAATTAAAAGCTGATTAAAAACTATGTTTTTAATCAGCTTTTAAAAATAAAGTTATCCGAAATTACTAGAATTGGTAACGAAGACCAAGAGCGATGTCTGGTGAGAAATCGTTAATGCCTCTGTTATTTCTATAGTTGTCGTTGTAAAAACCAAATTCAGGTCTGAAATCCAGGGAAATCAATAACGGAATATCAAAATTGTATTCAATTCCGATATCTCCTGCAAGGAAAACAAAAGTGTTGTCATCATAAACGTCTCTGCTGTCAGAAACACTTCCAAGTCCACCACCAAGACCTGCATACCAGTTAAAACCGGATTCTATATTCCATACCCATTGGTATAAGCCGGTAAGTTTTATCGCATCGTAATTATTACTGTCATTTCTCCAACCCAAATCAAATTCCAGTCTGTTGTTATCACCCAATCCACGTTGGTAAGAAACTTCAGCTCCATAACCATTACCACCACCAAATCGTAAACCAAGGGCGTTTTCTGAAATGGTTTGTGCTTGGGTTGCAGCCGTAGCCCCAATTACAAAAATTGCTAATAAAATTAATTTTTTCATATTTTTTATTTTTATTTTTTAGTTATTAAAACTCGGGCAAATTTAAGTGTTAAAATGATATGTTAATACGCATTAGAGCCAATGTATTGTTAATAATCATTAAAAACCTGTTAACCAAAATCTAAATTAATTCGTAATTTTAACCAAATTATGAAAGAAATTTTAACAAAATTAAGCCAAGACCTTGAGGGTCAGCTTTTTTACGACGATTTACACCGCAGCATCTATGCGACAGACGCATCGGTCTACCGGGAACTCCCTTTGGCGGTTTGTTATCCTAAAAACGAATCAGATTTAAAGATTCTGATTCATTTTGCGGGAAAACATGAAATTGGCCTGATTCCAAGAACAGCCGGTACTTCCCTAGCAGGGCAATGTGTAGGAAACGGGATTGTGGTAGATGTATCAAGACATTTCAATAAAATTCTCAAAATAGATCCCGAAAATCACACCGCCGTGGTACAGCCGGGGATAATTAGGGATGATTTAAACCGGGAACTTCAAAAACATAGTTTATTTTTTGGCCCGAATACGTCAACTTCCAACAGATGTATGATAGGTGGAATGGTGGGAAATAATTCCAGCGGAACCACATCCATTAAATACGGAACCACTCGGGACAAATTGTTAAAGCTTAAATGCATTTTAAGCGATGGCAACTCCGCCGAATTTTCTTCTATTTCTTCAGAAGAATTTCAGCGGAAATCTAACCTTAATTCTCTGGAGGGTACTATTTATAAGAAATTATACCATTTATTGTCCCCGGCTGAAGTCCAACAAGAGATAAGGGAGAAGTTCCCTAAAGAAACTATTCATCGCAGAAATACGGGTTATGCAATTGATACGCTTATTTCAACTGAAGTTTTTTCCGAAACTGAAAAAGCTTTTAACCTTTGCAGTTTGCTTGCCGGAAGTGAAGGCACACTGGCATTCACCACAGAGATCACTTTGCAGCTCGACAGAATTCCGCCTGCATATACGGCGCTTATAGCTGCTCATTTTTTCAGTATTGAAGATTGCATGCTGGCAGTTGTTCCCTCAATGGAAAGTGACTTGTATACCTGCGAAATGATGGACAAGATCATTCTTGATTGCACCAAACAAAGTTTAAAATATAAGGAAAACAGGTTTTTTATTGAAGGAGATCCCAAAGCGATCCTCATGCTGGAATTGCGTTCAAAAACCGCTGAGGATCTGGAGGAGCAGGTCCGGATTCTACTGGAAAGATTAAATGCGTCAAAACTGTCCTATGCTTTACCTGTTTTAAAGGACGAACAAATAGACCAGGCAATGGAACTTCGTAAAGCGGGACTTGGACTTTTGGGAAATATGATAGGAGATAAAAAG
>JBBRGD010000307.1:0-3301 GCA_038241065.1 Flavobacteriales bacterium | reverse complement strand
CACTGTTCTTTTAATACAAATTATTTTCTACTCAACCTCATTTGGTTAAGTTCTATCATCAATAATTTTCATCATGATGCGGATCGTCTGTTCGTCAATATCGTCAGGAAATTCTCCCGGGTTTTCTGACTTTTGATGCTCCCGTGCAATTGCCAATGCCTGTATTAAATTGATAGCCTGCTCTTCATCACACCAAAGCTTTTCAGCAAAATGTACCGGCCAATCCCATACAATAAGGTCCCCACGCTTTGATGTAACCCAAAGTTCAATGTTATCTATTTGTACTTCGGGGAAGTTTTCCGGTGAACCTTTTACTCCGTCTTTATGTATGGTCCAAATACCCACACTATTATTATTATCCATATCCAATATTTTTTCCGTAAAATTAATGAGTATTCTATTCCTTTACCAAAAGTAATTAAAAAGATTTTACAATTATCGGGGATAGTTTATGCATATCAATTCCCTGCAATGAATCCAGGTAAGCTCCCGTTATCAAAATCAAATAACTTGGATCGATGGAGCTTTTAAAAATACCCGGTCCTTACGAAATTCAAATTAACACTCTGTTCTATTGAGTTGTTAAGCCCTGATATTTTTCAGAATTATAAATTAGCTAAAACTATAAATTTGATCATAACTGTTAATTATACCGAGAAATAGAATGTCAACAACAAATTTAGATTTGACAGGGTTTTCAAAGTACTGAATTAAAAAGACTGGCTTTTTGACTGAATTTTTCGCCAACAGGATTAATAAGAAATTTACAGGTAATGAAAGAAGTTTTCTTAAATTCATAAGATAATAAAAACCTGATGTGCTACCGAACTAAATTAAATGCCGTGTTGAAGGATATTGAAAGCACTTTCAATGCCCGTTTCATAGAACCGGAATCCTACACTTCAACAGATGAAATAAACGGCTTTTCTTTTATAAAAACGCCTGTAATTCTAGATGAAAATCAGGGAGAGATAGAAATGTTCAATTGGGGATTGATCCCCTTTTGGGCAAAAAATGACAAGATCAGGAAAATGACACTTAATGCCAAGATTGAAACGCTTAAGGAAAAACCAGCATATCGTAATTCTGTGATCAATCGTTGCCTTGTTATTGCCAATGGTTATTATGAATGGCAATGGTTAGATCCAAAAGGAAAAGAAAAGAAGAAATATTTGATCACGCCAAAGGATCAGGATATTTTTGCTTTTGCAGGGATTTATTCCTCCTGGAAAAATCCACAAAATCAAGAATTAGTTAACTCCTACTCTATCCTTACAACAGATGCAAACGATTTAATGCGTAAAATTCACAACAGCAAAAAACGAATGCCTGTAGTACTTAAAAAAGAAGACAGGAAAAACTGGCTTTCCGGTGATGAAGTTTTAAATTTTGCTTTTCCATATACTGTTGAGCTGGAGGCGAAGATTATTTAAAAAAATAGCGCCGTGAATTTCCGTGCTACTTCTTTTAAGCTTACTTACTGTCTCCGTCCAATACTGATTTTTTTGTTTTATATGGCTACTCTTGTTCTGTATTCAAATGCATTTATAAATAGTTACTTTTTTAATGAGAAAAAAGTAAAAGCTCAATAATAATGAACCTTATTATCCAATAAATTTTAGTCTCTTCATGATGGTTTCCGTTACTTCTAATTTAAGGATTGGAATTTGAATAAAACTTAAATTTACCGCTACTTAAATAATATAATGCCAACACAGCACTAACTAATATCAACTGCGAAACAGTCGTTTCAATTGTGGGATATATGCCCAACCAATCTACGTGTACTAAAACTGGAAAATCTGTTATGGAAATCCAACCTGACTCCTGGATGGAATGAATCCCTTTTCCCAGAAGAATTACCGCCAATAATGAAATTCCCCAAGAAGAGTAGCGAAATAATTGACGCACTGGTATTTTTTTTGAGTATCTTAGAAATAGCAATCCCAATATAGCGATGAGTCCAAATGCGGCCAGAACACCGAATCCTATAGCCGATTTATTTAAAGGTATTGTTTCGAGATTTATGGCCTGCAAGAAAAGAATTGATTCAAAGGCTTCTCTAAAAACAACCATGAACGAAAAGAATGCCAAACCGAACATTTTTTCTTTTTGAAGTTGCTTCCCAATTTTTTCTTCCACAAATATTTTCCATTTTTCGGCTTGGGAATTATTATGTAGCCAAAATCCAACAAAAGCTAGAATTATAACGGCAGCTAAAGAGATAAGGCCTTCCATAATTTCGCGGTTTTGACCGCTAATATCTATTATCCAACCAGAGAAGAACCATCCCGCAACTCCCATGATGATAGCCGTAATCCACCCGCCGTGAATCCATCTTTTAGCTTTCTTTGCTCCAGAACTGCGGATAAGGGCAAGAATTAAAACAATAATTAAAAAAGCCTCAATTCCTTCCCTTAACAAGATAGATGCCGATAATACAAAAGTTAACCAATAGCTTAAGCTATTATTTTCCATGATTTTTTCGGCATCAACAATTAGTGAGAGAGCACCGTTAATCTCATTTTCTACTTCAAAATTATTTTTGTTTTGTTCTATTGCAAGGCGCACCTGCAACATTTGCTGTTCAAGTTTTGATGAAATGGTCGGTGCGTAAGTTTTTAATCTTGCTTCTGCTGGTTCAATACCTTCCAGATAGGCTGCAAGTGCATCCTGTCGGGCATTTTCATTTTTACCTTCTTTATAGTTTTTTAATGCTTTAATTAAGTAGGCATTTGCAATTTTTAAAGAGTTATCGGATGAATTTTCTGTTTGGGCTAAGGACTGCTGTCCACCATTAGTATTGGTCAAAACGGCAGGTGTAGTTTTAAAACCCGAAGTTTTTATGATTTCCTTTTTTAAAGATTTTATGACGGAATCTATTTTTAAAAACGGCTCTTTATTTTGTATAAGCTCTTGTAAGTTCAATATATGGGATAACTTGATGACTTTTTCTTCGGCGGAAAAGTTCATATTATCCGTTAATTCGTAAACGATTTTGCTGAATTCCTGCATTTCCGCATATTCAATTTCATTTAGTACAAGCCCTTCTTTTATAACCAAGGGATAATCCTTAGAAATATGATCTAGCAAAAAAATAATCGTTTGAATTTCTTTATCATTATTGTTTTTAGCCGATACATTATAAGGGTTTAGGGAGGTGAAAATACATATAAGAAAAAAAATATTGTATAGCTTTAGGCTTATCATTTGGGTATAATTTAATTATCTTTTATTTAGAATGATTCTAAACAAAGGTAATCGTTTTATGCCAAACTCAAAAAAAACTTCCTGTTTTTTT
>JBBRGD010000306.1:0-3309 GCA_038241065.1 Flavobacteriales bacterium | reverse complement strand
TGTACCGTTCAAAAGTGCAAGACCTTCTTTGGCTTGCAATTCAATAGGCTCCCAATCAAAAATTTTCAAAACCGATTCGGCAGAAATTCTTTCATTTTTATAGTAAACCTCCCCTTTTCCCAATAATGGTAAAGACATGTGAGCAAGCGGGGCCAAATCTCCTGATGCTCCCAGGGATCCTTGTTCATAAATTACCGGCAAGATATCTTCATTATAAAAATCCATCAGGCGCCTCACAGTTTGCAAGCTCACTCCTGAATTTCCATAACTTAACGACTGTATTTTCAACAATAACATTAGCCTGATTATTGGTTTGGAAACCAGATTTCCCGTTCCACAAGCATGGGACATCACTAAATTTTGTTGCAACTGTGTAAGGTTTCCAGCAGCGATCTTTACATTGCATAAAAAACCAAAACCTGTATTAATACCATATATAGGAAGATCGTTTCGTTTAGTCTTTTCATTTAAGTAATGTCTTGATTTTTCAATATTTACTCTGGCTTCATCACTTAAATCCAGTTTCTTCTTATTGTTAATAATATCGTAAAGTACATGCAAGTCTAAAACTGCAGAACTAATATAATGAAATGAATCCATAGGTAAAATGGGATGTTGATTGGTATTAAAAAAATTTTATTTACACCGTTAAACTGCATAAAATATAAGGGTAAATCAGAAGTAAAGTCATTTTTAAAAAACTTATTTCGCTAACCGGCAAACCTTTTTGTCCGGTTCAACTGGGTTATTAAACAATTGCTAAAATAAACCAATATTTTACAATTTTATTCACTTTCCCTATCCTTTTTTAAACAAATCTAAAAATGCTGCTCCTATATTTTTTGCGATATCACCGGAAATCATTCCCTGACAGCTAAATTTTTCAGCAGCAATATCTCCTGCCCTTCCGTGTAGATAAACTCCAAAAACCGCGGCTATTGCGGGTTCATAACCTTGGGAAATTAAGGATGTTATTACCCCTGAAAGCACATCACCACTTCCCGCTGTTGCCATTCCTGGATTTCCTGTGTTGTTCACAAATAGTTTATCGCCCGATACGGTTATGGTATGAGCCCCCTTAATGACTAAAACCAATTTATATTTTTTTGAAAAAATCCGGGCTTTTTCAAGTTTTTCAAAATCGTCTTTCCATTTCCCCACTAAACGTTCCAATTCTTTGGGATGTGGGGTTAAAACTGAGTTTTTCGGAACCTGCTTCAGCAATTCCTTTTCTTTTGAAAGAATATTCAATCCATCAGCATCTATAACCATTGGATCTTTAGTTTTTTCCAATAATTCTTTAAAAGCTATTGTGGTAATTTTGGAGGTACCGGCACCCATTCCGAAGCAAATAACATCCGGCTTGATCTCAAATTCAATTTTTGAGAGTTCATTTTCATGTTTATCCGTAAGTACCATTGCTTCAGGAAGTACTGTTTGCAAAATTTGATATCCACATTTTGGAGCATAAATAGTTACCAATCCTGCACCGGATCGTAAAGCAGCTGTTGCTGTAAGGGAAATGCTTCCAATCTTGCCATAACTACCGCCAATTATTAAACTATGCCCGTAATTTCCTTTATGTGAAACGTTTTTCCTGGGCATATAGAAATTAATGGCCTCTTGTTTGTCAATAAGTAATGCTTTTACGGAAGTTTTATCCAAATATTCCCTGTCCAAACCTATATCCAACACTTTTAAATCACCCAAATATTCGGCTACCTGAGGAAGGAAAAAAACCAATTTTGGAGCCTGAAAAGTGAGGGTGAACTTTGCTTTAATAACTGCATCCTTTTTGGAAGGGGTTTTATCTGCAAACAAACCGGAAGGCATATCTATTGAAACAACAAATGCCCGATATTTATTGATATGTTTTACCAATTGGGCAACCCAATCTTCCAGTGGCCTGTTAAGCCCTATTCCAAAAATAGCATCAATTATAAAATCCTCATCAGATAACTTAGGGAAATCCTCCCTCCGACTTATTGAGGTTGGCCGGATGGTGGAAATATCTTTTATCTTATTATAATTGGCAAGAAAATCATTTGATCGCGCATTGCTATAATTTACAACATATATAGTCACATTATAATTTTGTTCCAACAACAAACGACCAACAACCAACCCATCACCCCCATTGTTTCCAATACCGCAAAATATCTTGATAGGAAGTTGGGCACCTTGAAGCCTGGAATGAATTTCGTTATAGACTAAGGTAGCAGCGCGTTCCATCAACATTCCAGATGTGATCCCCTGTTTTTCAATAGTTACCTTATCTGCTTCAGCCAGTTGTTGAACATCAAGAATCTTCATAATTTCTTCATCTAAATAATTTTTTATCTGCCAATAAGGCTTTGTTTATTTTTAATTGCCTTGTCAAAAAAGATGGTTTTGGCCAGGGAACTTTTAAAAATACACATTATTTTCTTTTACTATTTGAATAAGCTCTACAAATATAAAACTTCTAGTTAGGCTTATCATAACAATAATAAATTCTTAATAAAAACTGTATTATCCCACTCTAATTCAGTTTGAATTAAATAAATTTGTCTAAATCCAAAATTGATGAAACATCCAATTGAATGGGATTTTTTAAACAGTAAATCATTATATGGAGGCTCCATATATTTGTTAAAATAACTTTATAAATTTATATGAAAAAAATTGCCCTTAACGATATTCATATTGCTTTAAATGCCAAAATGGTTCCTTTTGCCGGTTTTAATATGCCGGTCTCTTACGAAGGCATAAACATAGAACACCAAACCGTTCGCAATGCAGTAGGAGTCTTTGATGTTTCCCATATGGGAGAATTCCTGATTTCGGGGGATAAGGCCTTAGATCTTATTCAAAAAGTGAGTTCCAATGATGCCTCCAAATTAGTGGACGGAAAAGCCCAATACTCCTGTTTGCCCAATAAAGATGGTGGAATTGTAGACGATTTGATTGTTTACAGAATAAATGCTGAAAAATATTTATTGGTGGTAAACGCCTCAAATGTTGAAAAAGACTGGAATTGGATTTCCCTGCATAATACCATGGATGCAACAATGGAGGATCTTTCTGATGAATATTCCCTTCTTGCCATTCAAGGTCCAAAAGCAGCTGAGGCTATGCAATCCCTCACCGAAGTGAATTTGAAAGATATAAAGTTTTACACCTTTGAAGTTGATGAATTTGCAGGAGTTAAAAATGTGATTATTTCAGCTACGGGATATACCGGAAGCGGAGGCTTCGAAATTTATTTCAAAAATGAAGATGCCAAACAAATCTGGAATAATGTGATGGAAGCCGGTGCCAATTTTGGAA
>JBBRGD010000305.1:0-3340 GCA_038241065.1 Flavobacteriales bacterium | reverse complement strand
TGGCTATTGTTATAAACATTGTATTCGTTTTTATAGTTTTGAAATCTTCGGGGAAAATCGAGAGATTTCTCGGGAAACAGGGAATAAATGTTATTCGTAAAATATTCGGTGTTATCTTATTGGCAATCGCTGTTAAATTGTTCGCCTCTAATATTCAGAGCTTATTTAAATGATAATGAACACTTCTAATAATACTTATTGCTGGAGTTCGTTATAAATATCAAAGCTAGTTATCGGGTTCTAAAAATTTATTTATGAGATTAGCATTTCGGAAATTCGATGCAAACTCATATAAAATTATACTGATTACTTCCAATGGCTGTGATAATTAAAGTGGAATCAATAAAGAACTAAAAATATCTACAAAATGAAAATATTCATTTATATCTTAATGGCAATTGCCATAGTGGTCGTTGCTTATAATCTTACGATCCTCAATTTTGACGCTCTGCTGGTTGGCGATAGCTCCGTTGCTTTGATAGGGATTCTCGCGGCAGGTTGCGTAATTGTTTTACTGGGCATTCTTCTCACCTCAAAGGCAATTGAACGAAAAGCAAAATTGTGATTGATTTTGATGTGCTAAGGGTAGGTGGAGGTGCTGCCGTATGTCCTGCGCCTCAATTTTAGGTTCTGCGATGAACAAGTCCAATGCCGAAAACAGGAAAGTATGAATAATCCTACATCAAAAAACTTCCGATCTTCAAAAAGCGCTCTTCATTAATGTTTTGGGTTTGCCTGCAGGAACCAGAGGAGAGGTTCTATTAAAAGATGGCCCCAATCAATTGAAAAAACTCTATTCCAAAGTGGTTCAAGTCACAAAGAGAAGGTATTGAGTCTAATTCCGGAGCTGTCGGGCTTCGCTGTAAAGACAAACAAAAACAGCTATCATTCAAACAAAGTTGTAATTGCTAAAGGATATTTAAAAATGCTTAAAATAAAAGGGCTGGAAACATATATAATTCCGCATAAAAAATCCCCGGCTGGTAAAAACAGGATCCAATCTAAAAATGAAGATCATCTGGTAGCCCCAAATTTATATGTTGCGGGAACTTTATCCGGTCACAGAAGCCAGTTTGCTATAGCATGTGACAGGGGAGCAGTGGTTGCTATTGATATTTAAACTGAATGAAATAAAGGAAAGCATACGAAAGTACACGATAAACTAAAATAGTGTGAAGTAAGTAATTACAGTAACCGGCAGTGCGGCTATCATAAGAATGATAAATACCTGGTGGATCTTTCTGAAAAGCAGGGTTCTTTTTAACTTGTGTTTGAACTCGGGATCTGTTGAAGAATCTAATTGTTCCTGAATGGCTTTCAGAGGAACATTGGACGATTCTACAAAGATCTCCTTCTGTAGAAACAATAACGCGCTATTGTCCAATAGTCTGAATATCACCGCTATTATATAGAAGAAGAGCGGGGATAACAGTAAAAAAATAGAAGTATAATCATTGTAAGCATCCATGCTGACGAATATACTATTTCGCATTAGATAATTCGATTACTTTTTTAACAATTCGGTCATCGGCATTAATTATCCGTTGAAATTCATCTGAATCGAATAATTGTTCGGCCATACTTGCCTTCAAATAGCGTCCCAGCAAAGGTTCATAAATATCAATTTTGAACTTCAGATTTTCACTAATTGCAAATTGGAAGAAATCCGAGATCATTTTTTTGGTGACGATTTCCTCATTTTGGAAATCAGTTCGGGTTAGGGAATTATAATAGCCCCGGTCTTTTTCCAGCACTTCAAATACAAATCGGTTTAAAAATCCGCTGTGCAGGATATAGGTCAGGTTTTCCCTTTCAAAATTAGTATCCTTGGGGACAAAAATATCAGGAATAATTCCTCCGCCACCATAGACAATTTTTCCACCCGGAGTCACATATTTTAAGCTATCGGTAACGTGTATGCTATCTGCGTGTGCCAGTTCCCCGTTTTTAAAACGTCTTGCATAATCGTTAAAATAAGATTCATTGCCCAGTTTGTAGGATTTCTGAATGGAACGTCCTGTTGGGGTATAATACCTTGCAATGGTAAGCCTCACGGCGCTGCCGTCTCCCAATTCCATCTCGCGCTGAACAAGCCCTTTCCCATAGGAGCGCCTTCCAATAATGGTTCCCCTGTCGTTGTCCTGTAAGGCCCCTGCCACGATCTCACTTGCCGAAGCGGAATTTTCATTGATAAGAATAAAGACCTCATTGTTTTCAAAAGTACCTTTGCGGTTGGAATAGGTTTCTTCAATAGTTCCCTTCCTGTTTTTTGTGAACAAGATCAGCTTACCGTCTTTTAAAAACTCATCTACAATATTGATGGCTTCAGAAAGATATCCCCCGGGATTGTTCCTCAAATCTAGTGCGATTTTTGTCGCTCCCCTGGATTTTAGTTTAGCAAGGCTTTCCCTGAATTCTTTATAAGTAGTTTCTGAAAAACGGTTTACCTTGATATATCCCAGTTCTTCGGTAAGCATATAAGCCGCATCTACACTTTTAAGCGGCACCCGAGACCTTTTTACATCAAATTTAAGCAGATTTTTCAGACCTTTCCTGAAAACGGTGAGCGTAACCATGGAATCTTCTATCCCTTTAAGTTCGGTTATAATAGAATCGTTGGTCATTTTTTTGCCAAAAAGCTGTTTATTGTTCGCATAAAGAATTCGGTCCCCTGCCTTGATACCGATTTTTTTACTGGGTCCTCCTTCAAGGGGTTGGATCACAACAATTGTATCATTAACATTATAAAAACTAACTCCAATGCCTATAAAATCTCCTTTCATATTCTCGGTTACGCTGGCATATTCCTGTTTTGGTATATAAACCGAATGTGGATCCAGATTTTCCAGGATTCTGTTTACCGTAACATCTACGATGCTGTCGGTATTTACTTTATCCACATATTCATAGTCTATATAATCTATGAGCTTGTTGAGTTTTTCCTTTTTAGGATTGGAAGAAAACAGGTTTTGAGTAGGGGTAAAGTTAAGTTTTGCGCCTAACAGAACCCCTGCGGCACAAGCCAATCCCAATAGGAGAGGAAGATATATTTTTGACCTTTTTTTCAATTGTCCAATTCAGTTATCTGACAGAGTTCTACCCCGGCTTTTTTTAAAAATTCAATTCCCACATTATCCTTATAATCTATATAATACACAAGCCTTGTAATCCCCGCCTGATGTATGAGTTTGCTGCATTCCTTACAGGGGGATAAGGTAATATAAAGGGTTGCTCCCTTGCAGGATTGTGTTGAAGCGGCTACCTTTAAAATTGCATTTGCTTCGGCGTGAAGCACATACCATTTGGTAACGCTTTCTTCATCTTCGCAACAATTTTCAAA
>JBBRGD010000304.1:0-3344 GCA_038241065.1 Flavobacteriales bacterium | reverse complement strand
ATGGTTATTTTACACTTGCCACATACGTCGCAAGTTCAATCAGTTTGGCAGAATAACCATATTCGTTATCGTACCAAGCAACTAATTTAAAGAAATTATCGTTCAAAGCAATCCCTGCCTGCGCATCAAAATTACAAGTATATGCATTTGATACGAAATCCTGGGAAACTACCATTTCTTCGGTATATGAAATAATACCTTTGTAGTCTCCTTCTGAAGCTTTTTTAAAGGCTGCTTTTATTTGATCCATTGTAGCCGATTTTTCAGTCCTTACAGTTAAATCCACAACAGAAACATCTGCTGTTGGAACCCTAAATGCCATTCCGGTTAGCTTTCCGTTTAATTCAGGAATAACTTTCCCAACAGCAACTGCTGCTCCTGTAGATGAAGGTATTATATTCACTAAAGCACTTCTACCGCCTCTCCAGTCCTTTTTTGAAGGGCCATCAACAGTTAATTGGGTTGCAGTTGTTGCGTGTATTGTTGTCATCAATCCTTCAATAATTCCAAAGTTATCATTAACAACTTTGGCTAAAGGAGCCAAACAATTTGTTGTACAGGATGCATTGGATACGATTGTATCTTCCGCCTTAACATCTTTATGGTTCACGCCCATTACAAACATTGGGATATCTTTTGAAGGTGCAGAAACCACAACCTTTTTAGCACCAGCTGTAATATGTTTTTGTGCACCAGGCATATTTGTAAAGATCCCAGTACAATCCAAAACGATCTCGGCATTCACCGCATCCCATTTAAGATCTTCAGGATTACGTTCTGCAGTAACCCTAATAGTTTTACCATTTACAAGAAGGTTTCCACCTTTCACTTCAACGGTTCCATTGAATTTTCCATGAACCGAATCATATTTTAAAAGGTATGCAAGGTGTTCTACTTCCAAAAGGTCATTGACTCCAACAACCTCTACATCCTTATTTTCCATAGCAATTCTAAATGCTATTCTTCCGATACGGCCAAAGCCGTTAATTCCAATTTTTGTGCTCATTTTATTTGTGTTTTTCATTCTTAAATAGAAGTGATGTCTGCCACCCTCCTTAAATTTCTGTCAAATTTATCTCCGCCTTCTATAGCAACTTCTAAAGGTACTGAAACTATTTGTTGATGACTTATTCCTACCATAATTGTTCGTTCCCCGGCAATTATGGCATCTACCGCGCCAATTCCCAGTTTACTGGCCAAAACCCGATCTGAACAACTTGGTGAGCCTCCTCTTTGAATATGGCCCAATACTGAAACCCTGATATCATATTCGACTAGGTCTTTTGCGATGAGTTCGGCCAATTCAAAAATATTCTTTCCGCTTTTAACACCTTCGGACACCACTATAATACTTGATGTTTTACCCGCTTCCCTACTTCTTTGGAGTGATTCCAGCACTCTTTCAATTCCTTGGTTTTCTTCAGGGATCAAAATATCTTCGGCACCTGCTCCAATTCCAGCATTTATAGCGATAGCTCCAGTATCGCGCCCCATAACTTCCACAAGGAATAATCTATTATGTGAACTTGCGGTATCCCGTATTTTATCGATAGCATCCACTACTGTATTCAAAGCGGTATCAAAACCAATAGTGTAATCGGTCCCACTTATATCATTGTCTATAGTAGCGGGAATTCCAATGACAGGAAAATTAAATTCATTGTCTAATAAGAGTCCACCGGTAAAAGTACCATCTCCCCCAATCACCACGAGAGCATCTATCCCGGCGTTTATTAGGTTTGTATGTGCTTTTTCCCGTCCTTCTTTGGTTCTGAATTCATCGGACCTGGCAGTTTTTAGGAATGTTCCCCCTCTGCTGATAATATTTTTTACAGATCTGGCATTTAAATCTTCAATATCATTTTCTATTAGCCCTTGATAGCCCCTGTAAATCCCTGCGCATTCCAGTTTGTGATATGCACAACCTCTAACTACAGCGCGGATTGCGGCGTTCATTCCGGGTGCATCTCCACCAGAGGTCAATACTCCTATTTTCTTAATTTTCATTTTCATTTCTGTAAAAATATTTGTTTTTTGGTGTAAAACCTAATTGGTTGGCATTCTCAAACGTTTTCGGTTGATAACTCTTATAAAAAGCCCCAATTCTGGGTCTCAATTGTAATTATTAAGAAAAAAAATATCATTTTATCATTCATTCTTCAAAAATACTGAAAGTTGTTTGTATTCTCTATTTTTCTTGTATCAACTTTAAAATACTTAACTAATTAATCAATATTTTATATTCCCAAGCTTTAAAAGTTAATGGCCTTTCTTTGGAAAACACGAATTTTTCATTGCTAAGAAAATCAATTGATTCCCCTTCTTTTTCAGTAGTGAAAGTAGCTTCTTTATTGGATAGGTTGGCCATGAAAGTCATTTTATCACCATCCTTTTCCCTTGAAAAAATTAAAATATTTTTATTATCAGAAGAGTTAATTTTATTATAAGCCGCGGGGTTTTTGCCACCGTTTAATGCTTTATTGTCATTTTTTAGTTCTCCTAATTTTACCAATAGTGGCCATACTTCCCCTTTAATTTTAAAAATGGTGTCTTTTTCAAAAAAGAGCAGTCGTTTATTCATATCATATTCCTGACCACTATAAATTAAAGGCATTCCAGGTGCGCAATATGATAATGCCAACATTACTTCGGAAGCGTCTCCCATACGTTCTTTTACGGTTCCACTCCAAGAATTTTCATCGTGATTGGTCACGAAATTCATTAAAATGTCGTCGTTCTTATACAAGCTATCAATTTGCGTCATACGCTCATCCCAATTTTTAACAGTTTCCTTACCTTGTGCAATGGCGTTTATTTTATGGTGAGTATCCCAACTATATCCCATATCAAAAGCATTTTCAAGTAAATTTGGTTCCCAACCTTCAGCCAACATAAAAACAGGTTTTATTTTTTTAAGTTCAGAAACTGTGTTTTCCCAAAAATCAATCGGAACCATGCCGGCAACATCACATCTAAATCCGTCCACATCTGCTTCTTTTAGCCAATATTTCATATCCTCCAACATTTCAGCACGCATTTCCATGTTGTCATAATTTAAATCTGCAACATCTATCCAATCTGTTCCAACGGTATGCGTAATTTCTCCTTCTTTATTTTTTGTATAATACTCAGGATGGTTTTTTAACCATACATGATCCCAACCAGTATGATTTGCCACCCAATCCAAAATCACATACATTCCATTTTCATGTGCGGTATTTACCAAATTTTTTACGTCTTCTAAATTTCCAAACTCAGGATTTACTTTGGTATAGTCGGAAATAGCGTAATAACTTCCTAAACTACCTTTGCTTTTTGTTGTTGAAATTGGATAAATGGGCATT
>JBBRGD010000303.1:0-3351 GCA_038241065.1 Flavobacteriales bacterium | reverse complement strand
CCTTATCTGAAATTCCGTCTTTGTCGTGGTAGAATTTTAAATTTTCACTGAGTAAAATTTCAAATTGTTTAATATCACAATGGTTAAAACCTACTTTAAAGAGCAAGCTGTCTTTTGAAAGAATGGTTTCATAAAGTTCCGAAGTTTTGTCTACTTGTGCTTTGCTAATTGTAGAAAAAATGAGGGCAATAATTAAGCTTAAGAAAATTTTATTTGTCATAATGAATTTTGTTTTGCTGTAAATAATATTTTATGCAAAGGTTAAAAACTCATTTTCTTCATTATAAAAATCTGCCCGACAATATCACGACAAAAATCCGACACTTTTTATATCATATTGAAATTCAACTTGTAATAAAGTCTTTTATTCTTATCTATTTCTATTGCATTCCGAAGGATAATGAATACATTGGATAAAACTATTAGTATCATTAGGATTAAAGTAAACTTAGATCCAAGTTTCAAAAATAGACCTAACATAAAAACAATAGGTGCTATAATTGTCCAAAGTATTTGAACTGAAATAAGCTGTTTAGTAAAACTGTTTTTTTGTTTCATCGTGAGCACCAGAACAAAAGGAATGATGATATTCAATGGTGGAATAACGATAAATGGAATGGAAGAAAGGTTTATTAATTTTAGAAATGAATAGTTAATCAAAACAACTTCTTTGGGTTCTCTATTTTCTTCGATAATTTCATCTTTTTCTTGTTCAGACTTTTTGTAAAGCAATTCATTTTCTCCTATTTCTAATGCTTTTGCTAAAGCCCGAAGCGTGAATCCTTTGGGTTCTTTTCCCGTTTCAATTCGTTGTATTGTCCTTGCTGAAATTCCAGATTTTTCCGATAATTCTTCTTGAGTAAGATTTTGTTGCTCTCTTAATGCTTTTAGTCTGGACATGCTGTTTTTTTAATTTATCGCCAATAATTGTGTCTGCACCACTACTTATGTAAATATCAATTATGTATTTCTACTGTTGTATGGAAGATCAATGTTTTATAAATAAATTCGAAAACAAGGTGGGTGAATGAATTATCCTTTAATCAGCCGTTTGTAAATGCTTAGGAATACTTTGCAAGATATTGAAACTCATCCTTTCTGTCTGCATTTATCCACAAATTAGGCATAAATCGTTTTCGTTGAACAAATATAATTTTTAAACTTGAGACTCTGATTTAAAACGTATAAATTTTATCTTATAATAAGCGGTTTTGTTGAGCAATCCTGTTAGGTTTCCCAAGTCTACTAGGTCGCAGACATCCTTAACCGCACCACAAGCAGAATGTCCCATTACAAAAATTAATTTTGCCCCTGCTGCTTTACAGGCAAATTCCATATTGCCAAGTATATTTTCATTAATGAAATTTCCAGTTTTACGAATACTGAAAATATCACCAAGCATCTGAACAAAAACCATCTCAGCAGATACTGGTGAATCAATACAACTCAGAATTACTGCGAACGGGAATTGCCCATTCTGGGTATCTTTTACCTGTTGGAGTAAATTTCGGTTTGCTTTCAAATTGTTTTGAAACCGTTTATTTCCATCTTTTACAAACTCCAGTGCTTATTCAGGAGTCAAGGTAGCTTGCGTTTATTTTGTATGCGTTTTCATGTTTTTTAATTTAATTGGTTTGAATTTGTGCCCACTATTAGAACTGGTATGTTTGTTTTATTAACTATTTTTGAAATTGTTGTTGCTTTTTTGGTAAACAGGCGTTGTAAAAAACTTCTTTGTTGCCCTCTGCCAATGCAAAGCATATCAATTTTATTTTTGTTAATATGGTTAATTAATCCATTAACAACCGTTGATGCTTCTTCGTGTTCAAATTGAATATTGAGATTAATTGTATAGAATGATTGCCAGGATTTTGGAATATCTATTTCCCAATTCGAATCGACTGGCACTTTTACTTTAATCAGCTTTAATGAAGATGTAGTATTCCGTTCAATTTTATTAACTAAAACGGGGGGATATTGGCGTAGTGTATTTTCATTGCAGGCAAGAGAAATATTGCTATCAAACTTAAATACCCCATCCATTCCTGTAATTAATAATGAACCCGAATAGTTATTAAGCAAATAGTCGGAAAGCTTTCCGGAAAACTTTGATTTCTCTTTCTTTTTGCCTACAACAATTAAATCTGCCTTAACCACATCTAATACGCTTTCTAACTCATTAATAATATTTCCAATAGTATGATGACAAGTCGCTTGAATTCCTTCCGTTGTAATTATTTCAATTATCGAAGCTAATTTATTTTCAACCTTTTTGGTATTAGATTCAATTGCCCTTAACGCTGCTGCCTGATTGTTGCTTTCAACTATTTTTTCAGGATTTCCAATATGACACACATGAATATTTCCTTGTGTGATTTTTGCCAATGATATGGCATATTTCAAGGAAATATAGGAGGATTCTGAGAAATCCATTAGAACTAATAAATCATAGTATTCATTTTTTTTATTTTGGATTATGCTCATGTTCTTTATTTTAATAATCAACTGTTGGTTTGTCGCCCCGATTTATTAACTGAACTTCTACATTTTTGTCTGCTGAAGTATTTTTAAAATTGTCTATGATCTCCAATACATCGTAGTCTATACTCACTGATTTACTCATGTCAATGGTAAGATGAGTTCCTTTCGGCAGTTTGTTTAATGTTTTAAGTATAGCTCCTTTGTTAAGGAAGGTTACTTCTTCTGCAAGGTTCATTTTCACTTTCATTATTCCGTTATCATCCACCACTTCCTGATGCAGAAAGTGAGAGTTTTTAAAACTGTTTCTTAGTAGTATTACAAGCCCAACAACCACACCCATCGCTATTCCTTTAAGCAAGTCGGTAAATACGATTCCCAAAATGGTAACAATGAATGGTGCAAATTGACTCCATCCTAATTTATACATATGTTTAAAAAGAGTTGGTTTAGCCAGTTTGTATCCCACCACGAACAGGATACACGCTAAAACTGCCAATGGGATCATATTCATTACAAATGGAATAGCAGCTACACTTATCAGTAAAAAGAAACCATGTAGCATTGCTGATAGTTTGGTTTGTCCACCAGATTGAATGTTGGCAGAACTTCGTACAATGACTTGGGTTATTGGCAAACCTCCGATCAACCCAGATAAAATATTTCCTGCCCCCTGAGCAAAGAGCTCCTTGTTGGTGTTGGTAATTCTCTTTTTAGGATCGAGCTTATCAGTTGCCTCGACACAAAGTAGGGTTTCCAAGCTGGCAACAACAGCAATAGTAAAGGCAATCATCCAGACTTCTGTATTTAGAATATGTGAAAAATCAGGAAACGTAAATTGACCGATAAATCCAGAAAAGCTCCCGGCAACAG
>JBBRGD010000302.1:0-3363 GCA_038241065.1 Flavobacteriales bacterium | reverse complement strand
TTCCTCAATTACTGCTGCTTTCATAGTATTATTTTTTTTAATGGATGCAGAAGTTACAAAATGAAGGAACTCTTTTGTTTTAATGCTTTGTTAAATAAAAAGCGAAAAGAGTTCAGGGATCAGGAAAAACAGGATGATGCTGTTATTCATGGCATGCATCACAATTGGCCAGATCATTCCTTCATTTTCAATCTTGATCTTTCCGAAGAAAAACCCAGCTATAATCCTGGGAATAATTAACAAGACGAGAAGAAAATCGAGTTGAAAACCTTCCACATAATTAAATATATGGACCATCCCGAAAATTACCGATGTTAGGATCCAGATAAATCTATAATGACGGCCTAAAAAAGAGCACAATTTGACCTGCCATTTTTGAGGAATGAATTCTTTGAGAAATAAAAATGTCAAGATCATAAACAAGATCAGAAATCCGTATTTGATTGCCCAAAAAATATCGGCCGGAATAAATGAGATTACCCCAACGAAGATCCAACTGCAAAGAAAAAATATAAGTTCGTTTTGTGAAGGTTTAATCAGGGTCCTAAACATTGCTTCCTCTACCAGCGGGGCAAAAATTATCGCCATTAGGACAAATTTTCTGGGATTTTCTTCCAAAAGCAGCATCAGATCATTTTGCTGGTAACGCTCAAATTCAAATTCCGGAAAAACCACTTTTAATATTCCCAAAGCGACAAAAAACACAAAATAACATCCAATCATCCAAACATAATTGCTAAGGAGATTTTGGATTTTAATTGTGAGTTTGTTTTTGAGCAATTTAATAGAGGTTAAAAATGGGTTTCATCAACCGGAAAATAAGTTAAAAAGGAATTTAATTTCTCAGCTTCCAAAAGGTTCGCTATGCTGTTAACAGTCGCTTAAATTTACTGCAACTGCCAATCCGCCTTCCGAGGTTTCTTTGTATTTGGAACTCATATCTTTTGCGGTATCCCACATTGTTTGTATTACCTTGTCCAGAGGGACCTTAGCCTTGGAGGCATCGCTTTCCATAGCGATCTCGGCGGCGTTAATTGCCTTAATGGCGCCCATTGCGTTGCGTTCTATACAAGGTATTTGGACCAATCCCCCAATTGGGTCGCAGGTTAATCCCAGGTGATGTTCCATGGCAATCTCGCTGGCCATAAGTACCTGTTCCGGCGTGCCGCCCATCAATTCAGTAAGAGCTCCAGCAGCCATTGCGGAAGAAACCCCTATCTCGGCCTGGCATCCGCCCATTGCAGCAGAAATTGTGGCACCTTTTTTAAACAAACTGCCAATTTCACCGGCAACCAACATAAAACGTTTGATCTCATCAAAAGTAGCATTGTGGTTTTCAATTAGCATATAATACATCAAAACTGCAGGAACAGTGCCCGCACTTCCATTTGTTGGAGCAGTTACTACCCTTCCAAGAGATGCATTTACCTCGTTTACGCTTATGGCCAAGCAACTTACCCATTTAAGGATCTCCCTGAATTTTACCTCGGTATTTCGGATAACCTCAATCCATTCTTCGGGAGAATTGTATTTTGATTCGCCTATAAGTCGTTTATGGATATCAAAGGAACGACGGTGTACATTTAAACCTCCGGGAAGTGTACCTTCGGTATGGCAACCGGTATACATTGATTCCAGCATAACTTGCCAGATTTTCCGCAATCCCTTATCTATTTCTTCATCGCTTCGCAGGGATCTTTCATTTTCCAGTACAATCTCAGAAATACATTTGTTTTCGCTTTTGCAATAGGAGAGAAGCTCGGTTGCTTTTTCAATGGGAAACGGAAATTCTTTAAAAATTTCCATTTTCTGTTTTGCATTTTTACGTTCTTCTTTTACTACAAAACCTCCGCCAATGGAATAAAAGGCGGAAACATTTTTCTTGCCGTTTTCCAAAACCGCTCTAAAGATCATTCCGTTGGGATGAAATTCCAGAAATCTGCGATTGAATTTTATTTGTTCTTTTGCATCAAAAGCGATTGTTTTTTCGCCTTTCAGGTTGATGGTTTGAGTATCCCTTATTTTCTGAATTTGGGGTTCTATGGATCGGATATCCATAAGTACGGGATCAAAACCACACAGTCCCAGCATTACGGCGATATCTGTCGCGTGTCCTTTTCCGGTAAGCGAAAGTGAACCATAAAGATCTATATGAATGCTCACCACTTCATCAAAAATGTTTTTGTCTTTCAATTCTTCAATCCAACGCTGTGCGGCGCGCCACGGCCCCAAGGTATGGGAACTGGATGGGCCAACTCCCACCTTCAGCATATCAAAAACACTAATACATTCTATTTTTCGCATTCTAAATCTGTAATTATTTACAAAAATAGGGATTTGTAATTGTAAGGCTCTGTTTTTTTTTGGATTCTTATACTCTATTGTAAAGACCTACTGTTCCAATAGATATAGTGGAATTTTCTTAAGCCTCGGAATCCTTTTAGGATTTGTTCAGAAATAAAGTGACCGAATTATAGGCAGTTATTTTGTTCGCCAATAAGGCGAAAAACGCAGACATAGCAATAGCTATGGCGAGTATTTTCAACGCAGTTGAGGAGCAAAAGAACCCCTAGAAACGGACAGGTTATTTCTAGACAGATCCTTAGTTAAAAAAAGTTAGCCAAACATTTCCATAATTTTTATTATTTTTTTAAAATAATGAAGTCAGAATGACAAAAAAAAGGGAATGCCTCACCGCTATTTTTAATAAGCGCGAACCTACTTGCGTTAGGGATTGCAGCGGTAGCTTTTAAAAATGGCTTTATCATTTTTAAAACTACAAGCGTAAAGCCCGACCCGACCGCAGGAAGGGAAACGCCCAAAAGCTCTTTCAGAATGCCATATATAATTTGATTATGCCATCCTGTCATAATTTTTCCGCTGGCATAATGATTGTCTATCACTGAATGTAAAACAGAAACAAAATTATAAATTAACATATAAAGTTATGAGCAAGATAATTGGAATTGACTTAGGTACTACCAACTCCTGCGTTGCCGTTATGGAAGGTAACGAACCAACTGTAATTCCTAATGCCGAAGGTAAAAGAACTACCCCTTCTGTAATCGCATTTGTAGAAGGCGGCGAAATTAAAGTAGGTGACCCTGCAAAACGTCAGGCGGTAACCAATCCAACAAAAACAATATCATCTATCAAAAGATTTATGGGAAATAAATTTTCTGAAACTCTTAAGGAAGCAAAACGCGTTCCTTATATAGTTAAGAAAGGTGATAATGATACTGCACGGGTAGATGTAGACGGAAGAATGTACACCCCGCAGGAATTATCTGCAATGATCTTACAGAAAATGAAAAAAACTGCTGAAGATTATTTGGGACATGATGTAACCGAAGCGGTTATTAC
>JBBRGD010000301.1:0-3380 GCA_038241065.1 Flavobacteriales bacterium | reverse complement strand
AATTGATATTTATGTAACCTATTCTTATGCAGGTGAAAATGTAATATTTACTGATGAGGAATGCGGACAAAACACGGTGCAGTTAAATGCGTATGATAATTCCTTAACAGCGGCTGAGAATATTATAAATAGAGCCTTCGACCCACTTAATCCTTATACCACAAGTGATGATCCCGGAACAGGAAAAATAGGAAAATGGACCTTTTCCCCAAATTCAAATACTTGTGAAACTGGTGTTTTCTCTACAAATGATTCCTCAAAATACCCAGATCCAACAAATGATCCAAATGCAACCTTTACAGGCGGGGCAGGAAATTATGTACTTACCTGGACTGCTGGTGGCTGCTCAGATGATGTTGCGGTTACCTTTATCGATTGCACAAAAATCAATTTTGATGGCACGAATGATTATGTTGATTTTAATAATAATTATGATTTAAATGGGGCTTTTAGTCTGGAAGTTTGGGTTAAACCCGAATCAGTATCAGGTACACAAACGATTTTTTCTAAACGAGATGCCAATAATCTGGCTACCGGATATGATTTGAAATTAGTTGGAGACAAAATTTCATTTAATTGGAATGCTACAGGAACAATTGCTTCATCTTATCCAATTACAACAAGCAGGTGGTATCATATTGCTGTTACAAACACCGGAAGCAAGTATAGTTTATATATTGACGGAGTATTAATTAAATTTGTTGGAGGTGGTTCACCTTCCATTAATATTAACAAATGTATTCTTGGGGCCACAGATAAAACTGGCAAGCCTGTAAATTATTTTAAGGGTTGGATTGATGAACTTCGAATATGGGATGTAGCACTAAAAACAGATCAATTGCACCAAATGATGAATCAGAAAATAATTACAAGTCCTTTAGTAGTAGGAAATGTACAAGGTGAAATTATTCCTATTGATATTCAAGATTTGTCATGGACTAATCTGTTGGGTTATTACCAAATGGAATCAATGAGTTGTGGTTATTTAAATTCAACTACAAATTTGATTAAAGGTAAATTAAAAAACATAACAAGTTCTGAATCTCAAACCGCGCCTATTCCCTATACCTCCGCTGAAGATGGAAATTGGAACACTAATACTTCATGGGCTCAACCAACTGTTTGGGATATTCCAAATAGTGTAGGTATTGGAAAAGACATAAGTGATTTTGACGCAAGTCATCCTGCAAATTATAAAACTCCAATAGATTGGAATATTGTGAAAATTTTAAATAATAACATTATAACTTCTGGAGCGAGAAATATTACTGTATTAGGATTATTAACTGAATCTGGGAAGTTAACAGTGGATGGTGTTACTAATAATTCTACAGGAACAGGATCAGGCCAAGGCTTATGGATTACGCATTATCTGGAATTGGATGGTGTTATTGATTTAGAAGGAGAATCACAATTAGTTCAAAAGCGTTATACGCCTTCTCAATTTAGTGAAAGCATTTTAGACGAATCTAGCTCTGGATATATTGAACGCGATCAACAAGGAACTGAAAATAGTTTTAATTACAATTACTGGTCGTCCCCGGTAAGTAAGCAAGGAAATTCAAATAACACTGAATACAATGTTGAATCTGTGTTAATGGATGGGACAAATACTTCAAGTCCAAAAATTATTAATTTCCAACCTCAATATGATATTGCAGATTGGACAAGAACCTCTCCCATCACAATAAGTACCTATTGGTTATGGGGCTATTCTGCTGCAGAAGCTAATGATTATACAGAATGGGATCACATTCTTGAAACTGGTTCTTTAAAAACAGGAGAAGGCTTTACCATGAAAGGAACCTCCGGCCATGCGGCGATTTCAGACCGACAGAATTACGTTTTCAAAGGCAAACCTAATAACGGTAAGATACTGCTCAAAATAATAAAAGATCAAAATTATCTCATAGGTAATCCTTATCCTTCATCCATAGATGCCAATAAATTTATCTTGGATAATTTAAATTCTACCGATGTAAGCGGTGCTACCAATAACAAAAATGTTTTTAATGGCGCGCTTTATTTCTGGGATCATTTTGCAGGAAAAAGCCACATTTTGCTGGAATATGTAGGAGGTTATGCCACCAGAAACCTTACCGGGGGTGTGCCGGCAGCTGCCACAGATGAGAGAATTAATGCTAATGATTCTACCGGAACAAAAATTCCAGGACAATTTATCCCGGTAGCTCAGGGATTTTTTATAAATACCGTTTTGGATCCGACTTTATCGCCATCTATTACCGTAGACGGTGGAGATGTCCTTTTCAAAAACAGTCAACGTGCTTTTGTAAAAGAAACAAACTCCTTGAATTCCCAGTTTTTAAGACCTGAAAACAATTCAAAAAAAGATAAGCAAGAGGATACCCGGGCTAAAATAAGACTTGATTTTAGATCTCCAATGGGGTATAACCGGCAAATTCTGGTGGGTGTAGATTCCAATACCACAAATGGTTTTGACCTGGGATACGATGCGGCTTTAAACGACAATAATCCGGAGGATATGTTCTGGCTGATTAATGGAAACGAATTTGTAATCCAGGGGGTTCCAAATTTTAAACTGGATCAGGTATTGCCCTTGGGAGTTAAATTAAAAGAAGAAGGAGATTTTTCCATCAAGATCAACAAACTGGAAAACGTCGAGGATGATGTGAATATTTACCTGAAAAACCTTCAGGATAGCACTTATTTTGACTTGAGGAAAGCCGACTTTACAATGAAGTTGGAGCCCGGAAATTATCACGAACGTTTTCAAATTGTATTTCAAAAAGAAAAAATTACTACAGAAGAACCAGATCCGGACGAAGAAACTGAGGAGGAAACAGAGGAAGAAGAACAGGAACAGGGAAGTGATGGTGGTTCCGGGGAAGAGGAATTTATAGACGGAAATATCGAAGTTTTCTATGTGGGTAACAATCGGGAACTTGCCATATTAAATCCTTCAAAATTTGAAATCCAACGCGTAGTTATTTACGATATGCTGGGAGGAAAAATACAGGAATATCAATATGTGTCCAATAATAAAGAAGTCCGGTTGCCGGTAAGGGAATTTGCAGCGGCTGTATATGTGGTAAAACTTTATTCGGGTAACAAGGAAATCTCCAAAAGTATTATCCTGATAAGATAAAAGGCAACACCTTCATTTAATTCTTCGGTTAAATTTTGAACTTTGAACTTTGAATTTTGAATTTTGAACTTTAGACCTTGAATTTCAACGGAAGGTGTACCAGCTTTTTGGTTTCATAAAACTCTTCTGAAAAATATTCAGATAAATTATAAATTTTTGCCGATTTATAATCCTGTAATTCTTCCGTCAGATCCCCACCTTTCAAATATAAAATGCCGTTTTTAAGTTCGTGACGGTTGGTTTTGGCTATTTT
>JBBRGD010000300.1:0-3383 GCA_038241065.1 Flavobacteriales bacterium | reverse complement strand
TAGTAAGTATGCTTGAAAGCTTTCAGTTTGTCTCTTTTACAGAAATAATCTTTACCGGACACGCTTTTGAAGCGGCTTCACAAGCCTCTAAAATTGAATAATTATGAGACTTGAGGGTATAAAAACCTTTGCTATCGACAGATTTTAACAACACGCTTTTTCCGTCTTTTTTAGACATTTGAAAGTATTGAGGAGCAACCTCAACACAGTAGTTGCAGCCAATACACTTTTTTCTTTGTAAAGTGATTACAACCATCAGGCTTGTGTAATTTTATATAATTTATCGGACAGTCTCACCCTAAAAGGTACTTTTAAGGTAATATGATCCCCTTTAATTGCTTTTTCAAATGGCTGGTCATTCACATACATATCCTCAATCACTACTTCCTCCACTCCCGTATTGGGGCCCGTTATCAATAGTTTATCTCCTTTTTTGATATCATATGCTTCAATTTTAAACTCTGCAACTCCGGCTTCGGGAAAATAGTGAGTGCCTTTGCCAATATATATCTTTTTTTGAGTGGCTTCTGAACCATTGTGATTGCTCCATTCTCCTAATTTTTGTCCCAGATAATACCCAGACCAAAATCCCCGATTGTAAACAGTGTTTAAAGCATCCATCCACAAGCTTACCTTATCCTGAGAATAGATTCCGAGGGAATAAGCATCTATAGCCTCGCGATATGTTTTGATCACAGTTGCAACATATTCCGGCGCCCTGCCACGACCTTCTATTTTTAGAACCTGTATGCCGGAATCCATTACCTGATCCAGAATATCTATCGTACATAGGTCCTTGGGTGACATTAAATATTCATTGTCAAGTTCTATTTCAAAACCTGTTTCCTGATCTGTTACCGTATATTTTTTTCGACAGTTCTGTTTGCAGGCACCTCTATTTGCCGAAGAATTATCTGAATGCAAACTCAAATAACACTTTCCTGAAACCGCCATGCAAAGGGCTCCATGACCAAATATTTCAATTTCCACCAAATTCCCGGAAGGTCCCTTTATCTGATCTTTTTCAATTTGATCTGTAATATACTTCACCTGCCGTAAACTCAATTCCCGGGAAAGCACCATCGTTTGGGCAAAAAGACTGTAGAATTTTACAGTTTCAATATTGGTTACATTAAGTTGGGTAGAGATATGCACTTCCATTCCTATTCCCCTTGCTGAAGCGATTACGGCCTGGTCTGAAGCTACCACAGCTGTGATACCTGCTTCTTTTGCTTTATTCAGCAATGTTTTTACTACTGAAAGATCGTGATCGTAAACAATGGTGTTAAGGGTTAAATAGGTGCGCATATTTTTTTCTTCACATCTTCTTACAATTTCCGATAAATCGTCCATTGTAAAATTGACAGATGCGCGTGCCCTCATGTTTAGCTGTTCCACTCCAAAATAAACCGAATCTGCCCCGTTTTGAATTGCAGCCTGAAGGGATTCAAAATTTCCCGCAGGAGCCATTAATTCAATTTTTCCTTTTTCCATCTTTCGCTATTGAATTATTTTAAACAACTTGTCTGAATTCCTTACTCTAAAGGGTAAATTCAGGGTTATTTTATCTCCGGCATTTGCAATGTTTGCAAGTTTACCATTCACATACATTTCACCTAATATGAGTTCCTGATTCCCGGTTGTTGGGCCGGAAACAATAACTTTATCTCCAACCTTTAATTCATTTTCCTCAATTAAAAACAATGCGATTTTAGATTTGGTGTAGTAGTGTTCTCCTTTGCCTATCAATACCTTTTTTTCTGAAATGCGTTGCCGGATATTTTTTGGCTTTTTGAATACTGCCAACGCAGCGTCCGGCAGAGCTCCAGATTTTTTGAATTTTAAGTCCTTTGATTTTCCTTTTTTGAAAACCATATTCCCCTTATCGAGTCCTTTTCGCAATTGAATTTGTTCTACTAACGGCAAATTGATCACATCCAGACATTCCGAAGAACAACAACCTTCCATTGAATCTCTACAGTCATCACATTGAAGAAAGAGCAAATGGCAGGCATCATTAGCGCAATTGGTATGGTTGTCACAGGGTTTTCCACATTGGTGGCATTGGGAAACTATATCATTTGTAATGCGTTCCCCAAGACGGTGGTCAAAAACAAAATTTTTACCAATAAACTTACTTTCTAATTTTTCAGCATTTATTTGACGTGTATATTCAATAATTCCGCCTTCCAGCTGATAGACGTTTTTAAACCCTTTGTGCTTAAAAAAGGCGCTTGCTTTTTCACATCGAATTCCTCCGGTACAATACATCAAAAGGTTTTTGTCTTCCTTATTTGCTGCAAGTTGGTTTTCAATAATGGGAAGAGATTCCCGAAAAGTATCCACATCGGGAGTAATTGCACCTTTAAAATGACCAATTTCACTTTCGTAATGATTTCTCATATCCACTACAATTGTATTTGGATCGTTTAGAAGGCTGTTGAATTCTTCTGCTTTTAAGTGAACGCCTATATCGGTTACATCAAAACTCTCATCGTTAAGTCCATCGGCAACAATTTTATTGCGCACCTTAACCGTTAACTTTAAAAAGGAATGATCATCGTGTTCCACAGCGATATTCAGGCGAATTCCCCGCATAAAATCATATTCTTCAATAACTTTCTTGAATTCGTAAAAATTATCCGCAGGAAGTGAGAGTTGCGCATTAATGCCCTCTTTGGCAACATAAATTCTGCCGAGAACCCCTAAAGGATTCCAGTCTAAAAATAAGGCATCTCTAAAAGATTTTGGATCTTCAATTTTTGCATACGCATAAAAAGACAACGTAAGTCGTTGTTTGCCTGCTTCATCTATAAGTCCGGCCCTTTCTTCTGCGCTTAGGTTGTTGTATAGTTGCATGCTATAAACGGTTTAAGTGAGAAAATATATTCTGTTCTAAATGGAAGAACAGGTTGCAAAAGTACGTATTTTTTGAGGTCAGATCAACAAAAAAGGATCAAATTGGCACTTTGATGCTTTTTTATTCGAAAGCTAATTTGTACTTCTGAAACCTTCTTTTCTGAAAAGTGGATTTTTGATGTAACTTTTTGATTATGAAGAAACTTGTGGAAATAGCCGATGATAAAGCCGCATCCTTTCTGGAGGTCCTGCGGGGTATTTCATTTATTAAGGTCGAACCCCTTAACAATCCAAAATCAGAACTTATAAGCGAAATACGAGAAGCGGTTGAGGAAATGAAATTAATAAGGTCAGGAAAAAAGAAAGTACGGGATGCTGAAGATTTTTTAAATGAAATTTCCGAATTTTAAATTACCACTTTCAAAGTAAGTTAAATTTTATGATGCCTGACTTTTAAAAAGTATGATCCAGTTACTTTTTTGAGTTCTCATCAATAAAAAAAGCATCAAATTGGTTATTTGATG
>JBBRGD010000299.1:0-3392 GCA_038241065.1 Flavobacteriales bacterium | reverse complement strand
TGCCTTAAAAGGCGTAAAATAAAAGACTCCTTACTAGAAATAGAAAGGAGTCTTTTTATTAATATACCAATGGCATTAATATCTATAATATTCTGGCTTATAAGGTCCATCTACTGTTACACCAATATATTTAGCTTGTTCAGTAGAAAGTTCTGTTAACTCCACTCCAATTTTTTCTAAGTGAAGTTTGGCTACTTTTTCATCTAAATGCTTAGGAAGCATATATACCTCATTTTCATATTTATCTGAATTTTTCCAAAGTTCTATTTGAGCCAGGGTTTGATTGGTAAATGAATTACTCATCACAAAACTGGGATGACCCGTGGCACAACCAAGGTTAACCAGTCTGCCTTCAGCAAGCAGGATAATATCTTTCCCATTGATAGTGTATTTATCAACCTGAGGCTTAATAGTATCTTTGGTGTTGCCATGATTTTTGGTCAACCAGGCAATATCAATTTCATTGTCAAAATGCCCAATATTACAAACGATGGTTTTGTCTTTCATGGCTTCAAAATGTTCACTGCGAACAATACCCTTATTTCCGGTAGTAGTAATAACGATATCGGCAGTAGGAACTACAGTTTCAAGTCGTTTTACTTCAAATCCGTCCATAGCGGCCTGCAATGCGCAAATTGGGTCAATTTCGGTAACGGTAACAATAGATCCGGCTCCTTTGAAAGAAGCAGCCGTTCCTTTACCCACATCGCCATATCCACAAACCACAACCCTTTTTCCGGCTAACATCAAATCGGTAGCCCGTCTTATAGCATCAACTGCACTTTCACGACAGCCATATTTATTGTCAAATTTGGATTTGGTAACAGAATCGTTCACATTCATGGCCGGCATGGTTAAGGTTCCATTTTTCACCCGTTCGTATAAGCGATGAACACCTGTGGTAGTTTCTTCTGAAAGTCCTTTAACGCCTTTGGCAATTTCAGGATATTTATCCAAAACCATATTGGTTAGATCTCCACCATCATCAAGGATCATATTTAAAGGTTTGCGATCTTCTCCAAAGAATAATGTTTGTTCAATACACCAGTTAAATTCTTCCTCTGTCAATCCTTTCCAGGCATAAACCGGAACCCCGGTAGCTGCTATCGCGGCTGCGGCCTGATCCTGAGTGGAGAATATATTACATGAACTCCAGGTCACATCAGCACCTAAAGCGGTTAAGGTTTCAATCAACACCGCAGTTTGTATGGTCATGTGCAAACATCCTGCTATACGGGCACCTTTAAGAGGTTGTTCATCTTTAAATTCTTCTCTAAGAGACATTAGCCCGGGCATTTCCGCCTCGGCCAGTTCAATTTCTTTTCTTCCCCAGGCAGCAAGGGAAATATCTTTTACTTTATAGGCTGTATAAGGCACTGATTTAGTAGACATATTATTATATTTGGTTTTTGACAATTTTTAAGTCGCAAAAATACAAAATATCTAACAAAACTTTATGGCCCTTTACAAAACAATAACAATTGATCAACATACCAAAGCATTTATCTGGAAGGTTGAAGAAGCCTATGAATGGCTGAGTGAAGGAATTGAACTTACTCCCAATTGCCAAGAGCGTGCAAAGGGAATGAAATCTGAAATTCATAAACGTGGGTTTATGAGTATCAGGCATCTTTTGGCAGAAGCCGGGTATACTGACTTTGATCTCTATTATGACGAATTTGGAAAACCACATTTAAAAGACAATAAGTATATATCAATAACCCATTCTTTTGATTTTACCGCAATTATTGTAGGTACAGAACAAGTTGGGATAGATATCGAGAAAAAGCGGGATAAAATATTGAAGATCGCTGAAAAATTTACACCTATTCAGGAATACAGGACTTTGGCAAATGTAGCTGCAATTATCAGAAAACTGACCATCGTTTGGGGTGCTAAGGAGTCGATTTATAAATTATATGCTGAACCCGGTTTGAGTTTTTTACAGCACATCAACATCGCCGATTTTGATTTAGAGGAAGCCAAAACTACAGGGGAAGTTTATTTTAATGGAACTACCTCCCATTTTGACCTCAATTTTTTGGAATTTGAAGAATACACTTGTGTTTACGCAAAACGTTCTACTGAAGTAAATGCAAATTAAGCCAGATTAATGTCTTCTATTTATAAAGATCTTACCGAAGCCGCTTGTTCAGGTAAAAAATTATTATCGGTGTTGATAGATCCCGATAAATTCGAGGAAAGATCATCTAAAAAATTTCTTCTTAATTTACCTGGAAACGTCACCCATATTTTTGTGGGTGGAAGTACGGTAGAAATAAATAAAACGCAAACCACAGTTGAGGCAATAAAGGCAAAAACCGGCCTCCCCGTAATTTTATTTCCTGGAGACCATTCCCAAATTACCGAAAGCGCGGACGCCATATTGTTTTTGAGCCTGATCTCTGGAAGAAATCCGGAATTTCTTATCGAACAGCAGGTAAAATCGGTTTCTCAGTTGCGCAATTCTAAATTGGAGATCATTCCTACTGGTTATATTTTAATTGAAGGCGGGAATAAAAGTGCTGTACAAAGTGTGAGCAATACAAAGCCTATTCCTCAATCTAATGTTGAAAATATCGTTCATACCGCTTTGGCGGGCCAGTTCTCTGGGAAAAAACTTATTTACCTGGAAGCGGGCAGCGGGGCTCAAAGTTCGGTTTCAGAAGAAATTATCTCGGCGGTTAAAGAAGCAATAAATATTCCGCTGATTGTGGGTGGCGGCATCCGCAGCAAACAACAATTAAGGAGGTCCTATGAAGCCGGAGCAGATATGGCGGTAATTGGAACCGCTTTTGAAGATGGGAAGTTTTTATACTTACGAGAACAGGAATAATTTTCTGTTCTTTGTAAAATCTTAAAAAAAAAGGATAATAAACTACGTTTTTCTCGTAATGATTTGGGGTGAAGGATTATATTGCTCTTGATATAATAAGTTGTAGCCAATATACACAGAGATAGATAATAATGAAAAAGTTAGCACTTATTTCAAAAAAAGAATTTGAAATGTTAAAAGAAATCAGTGATTTAGAAAACGAATTCATTGTATATAACATTAATCAGTTAACTCTATTTAACCGAAAAAATTCACAATTAACAAAACTGATTGAAATTTTTGGAGAAATAGAGGCGGAGGTTATAAGTAAAAATTCTAATAATTTAGAAAGACTAATTATAGAATATTTTACTAACTTCAAATCATTCTTAGACTATTGGGAAACTAATATTAAAAGAGATTTCGGGAAAAAATCGAATGAATTTGAATTATTTAAAATTGCTACCAACAATGAATATGATAATTTTTTTGACTATAGATTTAATTATGAATTAAGACATTATATCCAACATTGTGGTTTTCCGAATATAGTTTTAAATTCAATTCTTAATGAAAA
>JBBRGD010000298.1:0-3392 GCA_038241065.1 Flavobacteriales bacterium | reverse complement strand
TAAAATGAATTTAGAAAGCCCAAAAGTAACCGTAAAAAAGAATCAAAAAGAAATGTATGATTTTCTTACACAAGTAGAAAATTATAAGAAATTGATGCCGGAGAGCATGGAAAAATTCGAGATAACTGCTCCCGATTCCTTTTTGTTTGCCCTAAAAGGAATGCCCCAGATAGAACTAAAAATTCGGGAAACCAATGAACCGGATCTGGTTGTATTAGGTTCTACTTCTGAAAAATTCAATTTCACACTTAATGCTATTATTGAAGCTTCCAATGACGACAGCAGTGATGTACAATTGCTATTTGAAGGTAAATTTAATGCTATGATGGCAATGATGGTTAAAAGTCCACTCAAAAAATTCATCACTACCTTAAGTGAAAATATAGCCAAGGTTTAAAAAAGTAATTTTAGGGTCTTCAACTCAAAGGTTTTAATAATATCATCTTCCACCTGTACTTTTAAAAGACCGTTGGGAGTTATTCCTTTGATAATCCCTGTTAGAAAATTGCCATCAGGCAACTCGAAAGTAGAGGCTTTATTTTTTCGAAATAACTCTTTCTCATATCTGGAAAGAATTTCGGCATCTGGAGTTTTATTCAAACTATTCAAGAATTTTTCAAGATGTTCTAAAATATGTTCTAGAACAGTTTCTGTATCAAAATCATGTTGAGACAATGATTTCAGGGAAGCTGCTTTTGGCAATCCCGGAAAAACAAGCTGGTTCACATTAAGTCCCACCCCAATTATGGTGGTTACAATTTTGCCGGTTTTCAGGATATTTTCAATCAGGATTCCACCAATTTTAAAATTTGCTGCCATAATGTCGTTAGGCCATTTCAGGGTCAAATTATTAATTTTTAATTCATTTAAAGCATCCAATAAGGCCAGGCCCACTCCTGCGCTTAACACGAATTGAGATTGAACGGAAACCTCCGGATTTTGATAAATAACGCTGAAAGTCAGGTTTTCACCCGCATTTGAAAGCCAGCTCGACCCTCTTTGTCCTCTTCCTGAAATTTGATCAAATGCCTGAATACAAGTTGGAGATAAATTTTTGTTGGATTGGTTCCATTCTCTGGCTAATGAATTGGTAGAAGCGGTGGCACTAACTTTGATAATAAGCATGTATTAAAAGTATTAAATAAAGGCGTTAATTGTTATGTTAACAGATGATGAAAAGACTAAAAAGTAATAACTTTGCACAAAGAAATAAATTTAATGGCTAATAAAGAAACGAACAACGATCAACTTATATCTCATATTATTAAAGGAATTGAAGAAGTGAAAGGGAATAACATTGAAATTCTTGATTTGAGGAAAATTGAAAACACGGTTTGTGATTATTTTATAATCTGTAATGGTACTTCAAATACCCAGGTAAATGCCATTGTAAGTTCTATACAAAAAATTGTTAGTAAATCACTTAAGGATAAACCCTGGCACATTGAAGGCAGCGAAAATGCCGAATGGGTTTTGATGGATTATGTAACCGTAGTAGTCCATGTATTTCAAAAACACATCAGAGAGTATTATGACATTGAAGGCTTATGGGGAGATGCCATAACCACATCAATTGATACAAATTATTAAAATTAATTAAGCACGAATGGCAAATAAAACACCAAATAAGAAATTAGAACCTAAAAAACCTCAATTTAGCGCATACTGGATTTATGCTGCTATAATCGTAATATTTATAGGAATTAATTTCTTTGGCGGCGGAGGATTCAATGAACCGGCAAAAACAAATCCGGCAGAATTTGAAACTTACCTAAAAAACGGCGATGTTGACAAGGTAGTAATCGTCAACCGAAATCAAGCCCAGGTATTTTTAACCGAAGAAGCTAAAGCGAAGGATGTTCACAAGAAATCCGAAGACAGCGAACTTTTTGCTTCTGGTGAAACCCCTACATACACTTTTGAATTTGGGGACCTTCAGAATTTTGAGAATAAAATTCAAGATATAAAAACTGAATATAATTTAAACACTATTGTCACTTATAGCACTCAATCCAATGTTTGGGGAGATATCCTTCTCACCCTTCTTCCCTTCATATTAATTATAGGTATCTGGATATTTATAATGCGTAAAATGAGCGGCGGAGGTGGTGGAGGTCCAGGAAGCCAGATTTTCAATATCGGAAAGTCAAAAGCAAAATTATTTGATGAAAACACCGAGGTCAAAACCTCTTTTAAAGATGTTGCCGGAATGGAAGGTGCCAAGGAAGAAATTCAGGAAATTGTCGACTTTTTAAAAACACCGGAAAAATACACGGCATTAGGGGGACAAATTCCTAAAGGCGCTTTATTGGTAGGACCTCCGGGAACAGGTAAAACTCTATTGGCAAAGGCCGTTGCGGGAGAAGCAAAAGTTCCTTTCTTTTCGCTTTCCGGATCAGACTTTGTTGAGATGTTTGTAGGGGTGGGAGCTTCAAGAGTTCGTGACCTGTTCAAACAAGCTAAAGAAAAATCACCTTCCATCATTTTTATTGATGAAATAGACGCAATTGGTCGTGCCAGAGGAAAAAGCAATATGTCTGGATCCAATGATGAACGAGAGAATACCTTAAACCAGTTGCTTACGGAAATGGATGGTTTTGGTACCAATTCCAATGTAATTGTTATTGCCGCTACAAACCGGGCAGATGTCCTGGATAAGGCACTAATGCGAGCCGGACGTTTTGATCGCCAGATTTTTGTAGATCTTCCGGATGTTAGGGAGCGAAAAGAAATATTTGAAGTACACCTTCGTCCGCTTAAAAAAGTAGCCGATGAGTTGGATATTGATTTTCTCGCCAAACAAACTCCCGGATTTTCCGGTGCCGATATTGCCAATGTTTGTAATGAAGCTGCCTTAATTGCAGCTCGTAACGGACATACTGCAGTTGGAAAACAGGATTTTCTGGATGCAGTAGATAGGATTGTAGGCGGTCTGGAAAAGAAAAATAAGATTGTTACTCCCGCTGAAAAGAAAGCTATCGCCTTTCACGAAGCAGGACATGCTACCGCCAGCTGGATGCTGGAACACGCTGCTCCCCTGGTAAAAGTTACTATTGTTCCCCGTGGACAATCCCTGGGTGCTGCCTGGTATTTACCAGAAGAAAGACTTATTGTACATCCTGAACAAATGTTGGATGAAATGTGTGCCTCATTGGGTGGCAGGGCTGCAGAAAAGGTGATTTTTAACAAAATTTCTACTGGTGCTTTAAGTGATTTGGAAAAAGTAACCAAACAGGCAAGAGCTATGGTTACCGTTTATGGCCTGAATGAAAAGCTTGGTAATTTGACCTTTTATGATTCTACAGGACAAAATGAATATAATTTTACCAAGCCTTATAGTGAAAAGACTGCCGAACTTATAGACAAGGAAATTTCAAATTTGATTGAATCTC
>JBBRGD010000297.1:0-3396 GCA_038241065.1 Flavobacteriales bacterium | reverse complement strand
CGGATTTGAGATAAACAGATTTTATTTTACATACAAAAAGGTCCTTTTCAAGCAATTGAAAAGGACCTTTTTGTATGTAAATTCTATCCATTAACCATGGATTTTAGAGGGAATGTTTTAAAAAAATTTAATTTAGAAACGGTTTAAATAAAATTGTTAAATCTGTTGTTTGTTCAAAATCAAATTTTTAATTTAGGTACAGGTAAAGATGATGAAGATGAAGATGAAACTACGCCGAACCAATATCTCCGAAGAGATACTTAAACTGAGAAACAAACGCATCTCTGAAGCTGCGTTGATGGATGAAGTACAAAAAATCCTGGATGAAGAAAGCGCCAAAGATGAAAAAATATTGAATGCTTTGCAGGAAAATTGCGAGGATGAATCAAATCATTTTTATTTTGATCTTTTGAGTACCAACAAAATTTTTCATATATCGGATATTGAAAAGATCTGTATAACTTACCGGTTGCGATTTCTAGATTCTTCCTTGTTCAAAGGAGAATTGCCTTATGAAGCGATTTCAAAAATAAAGCAACTGGAGGAGGAACATAAAATTAGCTTAAAAGCTTATAAAATAATGGCTCCCTCACAGTTTTTTAAATTAAAAAATGCAGATGATCCGCTTTTATTTGCCCCAATTGGCAATCAATATTATTATTTGATACATACTTGGGGAAGGGATCTTCATCCCTTGAGAAAACTGATAATGTGGCCATTTAAACACCTTGAAAATTTTATAGTCCTGCTGCTTTTTTTAAGTTTATTTTTAACTGCTCTGATCCCAGATGGCATGTTTAGCCCACATCAAACCACATCCCAATTTTTAATACTTTATCTTTTTATGTTTAAATGGATTTCTGGACTGGCTATTTTCTTTGGTATTAAGAAAGGATTGAATTTTAGTTCCGAAATCTGGAACAGTAAATACTTCAATGCTTAAAACGTTAAACTCTTTGAAAGCGCTATTGATTTTCGCTGAATAAATATGTATCTTGGTTTTTCAATTAAAATGATATGAGTACAGACCAAGATTATGAATGGGTATATACCGGATCTGATGTGAATGTTCAATTCCTTCAGAATCTATTGAATAAAGCTGGGATTTCTTCCAGGGTTAGAAACGATTTTGACTCGGGCCTGCGAGCAGGTTTTGGCGGTGGTTTGCCCGGACAAGTACTGCTATTTGCCGAAAAATCCGATTTGGATGAAGCCATGAAAATTGCTAAATCTACATTCCCAAAAGATTATAATGATGGAGAATGATATCCCTAAAAAAAGAAATATCTGGAACCTGGTTCTTGGATTGGTTTTCCTGGGCTATGGTTCCTTTAAATTGTATAATCTTTCAAACAATACGGAAGAAGCTAATACACTGAATCTGATCCTTGCCATTGGTTTTGTTGCCTTCGGAATTTATGATCTGTGGAAGTATTATAAAGCTGTTTAAGCTTTGATAATTATCTTCTAAAACACTATCAATAAAATAAATCAGGGATTTACAAGGTGCTAATATCTGCCACAGTAAATCCCTTAATTTTTACTTTCAGGCCATTTCTTTCCTCACTTTTTTTTAAAAAGTTCCAGCCTAAAAAAGATCAAACTTTTACCGCATACATTTTATCCCGCTGTTCCTTTAATTTCTTATCACCCATATATTCATCAAAAGTGGTGTAACGGTCAATAACACCGGAGGGTGTCAATTCAATAACGCGATTTGCGACTGTTTGGGCAAACTCGTGGTCACGGGTAGTGAACATTACCGTTCCCTTAAAGTTTTTCAATGAATTATTGAAAGCGGTGATGGTTTCCAGGTCCAAATGGTTTGTAGGTTCGTCAAGCATCAACACATTTGCACGCATCATCATCATCCGGCTTAGCATACAACGCACTTTTTCACCTCCGGAAAGTACCCTTGAAGTTTTTAGAGCTTCTTCCCCACTAAAGATCATTTTCCCCAAGAATCCACGGATATAAACTTCTTCGCGTTCTTCTTCAGTTTTGGCCCATTGTCTTAACCAATCCACCAAAGTGAGATCGTTTTTAAAAAACGGAGAATTATTTAAAGGAAGATAGGATTGGGATGTGGTAATTCCCCAGGAATATTTTCCCGAAACCGAATGTTCGTTTCCATTGATAATTTCATAAAAAGCCGTGGTAGCCCTGGAATCTCTGGAATAAATAACGACTTTATCACCCTTTTTCAAGTTGATATCTACATTCTTAAATAAGGTATCCCCTTCAATTGAGGCATCCAAACCTTCAATATTTAGTATTTGATCCCCCGCCTCACGGTCTCTTTCAAAAATAATCGCGGGATATCTTCGGCTGGAAGGTCTTATTTCATCAATATTTAATTTATCAATCATTTTTTTTCGGGAAGTAGCCTGCTTGGATTTTGCCATGTTAGCGCTAAAACGTCTAATAAATTCCTGAAGTTCATTCTTCTTTTCTTCAGCTTTTTTATTTTGTTGTGATCGCTGCCTGGCCGCCAATTGCGAAGATTCATACCAGAAGGTATAATTCCCGCTAAAATGGCTTATTTTTCCAAAATCTATATCGGAGATGTGTGTACACACAGAATCTAAAAAGTGACGGTCATGAGAAACAACTATTACCGTATTCTCATAATTCGCTAAAAAATTCTCTAGCCAAATAATTGTATCGTAATCCAGATCATTTGTGGGCTCATCCATAATAAGCACATCCGGGTTACCAAAAAGTGCCTGCGCCAAAAGCACCCTTACTTTTTGTTTTCCGTCCAGATCTTTCATTATATTATAATGGAAACTCGCCTTGATCCCAAGATTTGAAAGCAAGGTGGCTGCATCACTTTCGGCATTCCAGCCGTTCATCTCTTCAAATTCTACCTGCAGCACTCCTACTCTTTCACCATCGGCATCACCAAAATCTTCCTTTCCATAAATCTCATCCATTTCCTTCTTAATCCTGTACATAGGTTTGTTACCCATCATTACCGTTTCAAGAACTGAATACTCATTATATAAACTGTGATTTTGCTCCAGAACAGACATGCGTTTTCCGGGTTCGAGAAATACCCGACCACTTGTGGGTTCGCTTTTTCCGGTAAGAATATTTAAAAACGTCGATTTTCCCGCTCCATTGGCGCCAATAATCCCATAACAATTCCCTTGGAGGAAGCTGGTATTAACATCGTCAAACAACACCCGCTTACCAAATTGCACAGAAAGATTTGAAACTGATAACATATAATTTGATTTTTTTTCTTATAAATTTTTGCAAAAGTAACTATTATTGTCCACTTGCTAAAAGATTAACGTTTTTAATAATCCTTTTAACGTGGGATTAACATGCACCAGGGCCAGTAAAAATTATATTTGTACTGAATTCAAATTCTTCTGGGTCTGAATTCAC
>JBBRGD010000296.1:0-3397 GCA_038241065.1 Flavobacteriales bacterium | reverse complement strand
GGTCCCAATACATCGTTGTAAAAAGCCCTGGAAGTAAGTGCAAGAGTAGAAGCCTGATCTGTCATTGCCTTTACGATCTTTGGGTGGCAATGTCCCTGGTTCACCGCAGAATAAGCAGATAGAAAGTCGTAATATTTTTTATCTTCCACATCCCAAACATGTACACCTTCTCCCCTTTTCAATACCACCGGTAAAGGATGATAATTATGGGCACCATGTTTTTCTTCCAATTTAATTGCCTGATCCGGAGATGTAATCTTTTCTAATCGCATTTCAAATATTTTAATATTTATTTCTTACAATTCCTTCTTTGATGTTTCTAAAAAATTGGTTGAGCAGAAGGAGAGAAATCATCCAAATGCAAACATGCGCAAATTACTAAATGTTATCTGAAATTTATAATCCAAGCTTTAATAAATCTTTACAATTATGCTATTTTTGTGACATGAGAAAAAAGAAAGAAAATTTGATTTTTGAGCGGTTGGAGATTTTGGGAGCTGGAGCAAAAGGAAAAAGTATCGCCAAGGCCCCAAATGGCAAAGTGATCTTTATTGGCAATGCCGTTCCCGGTGATATAGCCGATATTCAAACTAACAAGATGAAAAAATCATTTTATGAAGGAACTGCCGTTAAATTCCACGAATATTCCAAAAAACGGGTAGAACCGGTTTGTGAACATTTTGGAACCTGTGGCGGCTGCAAATGGCAATTTATGGGATATGAACACCAGCTTTTTTACAAGCAGGAAGAAGTTGAGAATAATTTAACGAGAATAGGTAAAATTGAACTTCCTACTATAACCCCTATTTTGGGCAGTCCGGATATTTATTTTTACCGGAATAAAATGGAATTTTCTTTTAGCGACAGAAGATGGCTCACATTAGATGAAATTAAGAGCAACGGGGAAATTGAAGATAAAAATGCCCTTGGCTTTCATATTCCGGGAATGTGGGATAAAATCCTGGATATTAAAAAATGCCATCTTCAGGAAGATCCCAGCAATGCCATCAGGAATCATGTAAAACATGTTGCTACCGCGAATGATATTTCATTCTTTAATACCCGGGAACAAAGCGGATTTTTACGAACTCTTATGATACGCACCTCTTCTAACGGGGAACTCATGGTTTTAATTCAATTTTATGCTGAAGATGTTGAAAAACGGACGCTTTTGCTCGATAGTATAGCCGAAGCATTTCCGGAGATCACCTCTTTACAATATGTGATCAATGACAAGGGAAACGACACTATTTATGACCAGGAAGTAATTTGTTATAAAGGTCGGGATCACATTTTTGAAGAAATGGAAGGCCTGGAATTTAAAATAAATGCAAAATCATTCTATCAGACCAATTCAAAACAAGCCTACCAATTGTATAAAATCACTAGGGATTTCGCCGATCTAACCGGAAATGAACTTGTGTACGATCTATATACCGGAACAGGTACAATCGCCCAATTTGTTGCTTCAAAAGCAAAAAAAGTGATTGGGATTGAAGCAGTTCCTGTGGCGATTGAAGATGCCAAAGAAAATGCAAAACGCAACAATATTGAAAACACCGAATTTTATGCCGGTGATATGAAAAAAGTGTTTTCAAAAGAATTTATCCGGCAACATGGACACCCGGATGTGATCATTACCGATCCGCCCAGGGATGGAATGCATAAAGACGTAATTGAGCAAATTATTGGTATCTTGCCCCAACGAATCGTCTATGTTAGCTGTAATTCGGCAACACAGGCAAGGGATTTAGAATTGTTGGATAAACATTACAAAGTCACAAAGGTTCAGCCCGTTGATATGTTTCCACAAACTTTTCACGTAGAAAATGTAGTATGCTTAGAAAGAAGATAAAAGAATTTGATCTAAAGATCATGGGAGTTGGATTAATTTTCCTTGCCCTTATCAATTTTAGTTGCCAACGGGACGATATTTGTCCGGAATCTACGCCTATCACCCCGTTGTTGCGTGTTTCATTTTTCGATTTTGAAAATCCTGAAATTCCAAAACCGCCAACTAACCTTAGGGTGAAAGCAGCCGATATGGACTCTATATTTTTAAACAGGGTGAATATAAGTGAAATAAGTATTCCTTTAAAAACTGATGTTGATTTTACCGAGTATGAGTTTATTTTAAATGCCCAGATAATTACTGAAGGTGATTCTGTGAGCAATTCAAATACCGACAAAATCCGGTTTACCTATGCCCGTAATGAAATTTATATCAACAGGGCCTGTAGTTATAAAGTCAATTACATCGATTTAAGGGTAGCTCCCCAACCCCTGGAAGAGGATACGGTCAGATGGATTAAAAATATTGTAGTTGAAGAAGAAAACACCGAAAATGAAACAAACACTCATATCCTTATATACCATTAGCATATTATCCCTTTTCAACTTTTGGTCGGTAAATTCACAAACAAACCTTGACACAATTCAGTATAAGGAAAAATACGGATTAAGACTTGGAATTGATTTGAGTAAACCACTTAAAACTTTGCTTGAGGACGATTACCGCGGACTTGAAATTATAGGTGATTACCGGATTTATAAAGATTATTATTTGGCCGCCGAGATTGGAAATGAAGAATTGGCAATTACTGAGCAAAACATTAGTGCTACCGCTAAAGGCAGTTACATAAAATTGGGAGCCGACTACAACGCCTACAACAACTGGGCGGGAATGGAAAATGTAATATTCGTAGGAATGAGATACGCGTTTTCCACATTTTCACAAACCCTGGAAGAATATACTGTTTCCGGCAGTTCTCAATATTTTCCTCCAAATATCATTGAAGGTCCTTTTGAAACCAAAGGACTAACCGCCAGTTGGGTAGAACTGGTTGCCGGTTTAAAGGTTGAACTTCTTAATAATGTATACTTAGGAGCCAATGTGCAGTTAAAAAGACGCATTACCCAAACTATGCCTTCCAATTTTGACAATCTCGCAATTCCCGGATTCAACCGTACTTATGATGAAAGTTTATTTGGTGTAGGATACAGTTACACTTTATCCTATTTGATCCCACTCTATAAAAAAGCTAAAAATTAATCTTGCAGATCTTTTATTTTGTGCAACTTCTTGGTGCCTTCGTAAATATCATATTTCAAAAATTTAGCTTCTAAAGCCCCATTGAAGATCTTTATTTTTCTTGATGGACGAAGTCCCACGTGTTTTATCGCTTCCAAATTTGAAGTGATAAACCAAGCCTCGGTCCCGGGATAATTTTGTTTTAAGGTATCCCCTATTTTCTTATAAAACACGGGCATATCTATATCAAGGCGTTCGCCGTAGGGAGGATTAAACACCATATGCAAATGTCTCTCCGTTTGTTTTTCGCTTTCGAAAAAATCTTGTTGTTTAACTTTTATGAATTCTGAAAGATTGGCATTTTCA
>JBBRGD010000295.1:0-3409 GCA_038241065.1 Flavobacteriales bacterium | reverse complement strand
TTTCCAATGATTCGTCTGAAACTGGTTGAATAGTAGTCGAATTATTTGTGCCAGATTGTTCTTTTTTATTTTCTGATTTACACGATACTAAGACAACAAGAGTTATTATAAAAAGTATATTTTTCATTTTTAATTATTCTTTTTAATTTTTATTTTCTAATAAAACAATGGAGAATGGCGTGTTTAAATTTACCATTCCATTTTTAACAGTCACTTCTGTATTGGAATAAGCATCAACTAAAACAGTTCCTTCCATAAATACATCACGAACATTAATCTGTTTTTCGCCTTCTGCTAAATCCAATCCAACCACAACAGCATCCTTAAAACTGCCTTTTGAATATGTTCTTTGAAAAACATAAGGGTTTTCAGAAATCATTTTATGGATTCCTGCGCCAACAGAAGGATGATTGCTTCTAAATTTTCCAAGCTTTTGCCAATGTGACAAAATTTCTTTGGTTTTGTCATTATTTCCTATATCATCCCAGTTCATATTGGAACGTAAAGTGGCATCTCCTTCTGTTCCTTCAATTATTAAGGAACGTGCAGATTCATCACCATAATATACCTGCGAGGTTCCCGGACTCAACAAGAGTTTTGTTGCAGTTTCAAAAGATTTTTCACGCTTTGAATCAAAGGGTTGCCCGTCATCATGTGAGGTTAAATAGTTTAGGGTACCATAATCTTTAAGATCTGTACTCAACAATTTTTGGTAACTGCTAAACAAGGTTTCATAATCCTGCTCTTTGGCATTCCATTTAAATTCAAAATTGATAAGACTCTGGAACGCATTATCAAAATAATTGACCTTTTTATTTCCAAAATCAAAATATTGGCCATTGCTGATCCCATAATTATAAACTTCGCCAACAAGATAGAAATCATTGTCGTCCAACACTTTTCCCGGGTTGTTCTTTTTGAATTCGGCAAAGGCATAATCTGTTACTTCCTTAAATTCCTTCCAAACATAGGCCTCGGTATGTTTTACAGTGTCAACCCTATACCCGTCAATACCGTATTCTGTAATATAATCGGTCAACCATTTCATAATGTAAAACCGGGGTGCACGTGGGTGGCCGGTACGCTTAAAGAATTCATCTAATTCCACAATTTCCTGCTCATATCTTCCTTCAGCTTTCCATTTTGCCACAAGTTGTGGTGGCAATTCTACAGCATCATTACTTTCCGTTTTTATATCCGGCAGGTTTTTTACCAGCGTGCAGGTAACTGTGCTTTTAAAATCCTGATAAGTACACGGTGTATCATTACGCACCCAATCTGAAGGCCAGACCGGATCCTTTTCCGTCACGGGACCTGTATGGTTGATAACGGCATCCAGCAAAATCCGGATGCCTTTTTTATGAGCAGCTTCTACCAATTCTTTTAAATCGTCCTTCGTACCGTAATTTGGATCGATAGCCGTCCAATCCTTTGTCCAATATCCGTGATATCCATAGGTGTTTCCGGTGCCTTCATTGGTAGCACCGTGAATTTGCTCTACAACCGGGGTCATCCAAATGGCATTAATTCCCAGATCAGTAAAATAGCCTTCATTAATTTTTTGAGTGATGCCTTTTAAGTCGCCTCCTTCAAAGCCCCGTAATTTAGCAGTTTCCAGGGTTCGGTCAAAATTGACATCGTTGGAAGGATCTGCATTATTAAACCTATCTGTGAGCAAAAAATAAATATTGGCAGCTTCCCACATAAATGGTGCATTACTTTGAGATCCTGCGATTTCTTCAGTTTTGTCAACCTGGTTTTCGTTCTTTTTTCCTTGGGTTTTGCAACTTATTGCCATCGATACTATGGTTAATATTAATAACTTCCTCATACCTGCCTATTTTAGCTTTAAAATGAATGATTCTAACGGATCTATTTTAATTGGAATACTACCTTTTTGATCTTTAACCTTCAATTCTGAACTATAATTTCCGTAAAGTTGATCTGATAAAGTATAAGAACCATCTTCCAGATTCCAAGATTTGATGAGCTCTTCCGGGATCTTCAATTCAAATTCATAGGATTTTTCAGCCTCAAAATTTGAAACGATCACCAGTTTTTCATCATCGCTATAACGTGCAAAGGAGAATACTTTATCTGAATAATTTTCGGTATTTGCCCTGTTGAAAGTATGCAGACCTTGATAATTTGAAGCCAGAGCAGTACTGTTTATGGTGAAATTCAGTAATCGCTTGTAAAAGTCTCGTAAAGATTTTTCTTCCAGTGTCGATTGTCCGCCATCAAACTGCTTATTATTCACCCAACGTTGAATGGTCGGCACGCCAATATAATCGAAAATTGAGGTTCTTGATGGTTTTCCAAAACCGGCATTTTCCGCTCCCGGCTCGCCCAATTCCTGTCCAAAATAAATCAAGGTTGGCGAAGTACTTATAGTTGCAGATATCACCATTGCAGGTTTTCCTTTAGCCGCGCTTCCGGCAAATTCCGGACTTGCGATGCGTTGTTCATCGTGATTTTCCAAAAAGTGGACCATATGGTGCTCAATGTCTTTTAAATTCTCCTGAATTGGCGGAATATTGTCGGTTTTCCCGTGGCCTTGCATAATGTTTTTAAGTGTATCATAAAACTGAACCTTATCATACAGATAATCCATTTTTCCTTTATTGATATAATCCCGGTATAAATCCGGTTGATACACTTCTGCCAACAAAAATGCGTCTGGATTTTTCATTTTTATGGCTGAATTCATATAACTCCAAAACTCAACAGGCACCATTTCCGCCATATCAAAACGGAATCCGTCGACCCCTTTTTCTATCCAGTACAAAGCGATATCCTTAAATTTTACCCAGGAATTTGGAACGGTTTTGTCTTTCCAAAACTCAAAATGTGCCTTGTAATCTTCCTTTCCAAAACTATCCGGCAATGCGTCAAAATCATGTTTTCCGTCAGGATCTATGCCGTAATTAATTTTTACTGTTTCATACCAGTCATTCATGTCCGGTTGGGATAATCGGGAACCATTTCCGGTCCATTTTGCCGGATTTTCATCAAATAGTCCATCAGATAATGGGTGCATTCCGCCACTTAAAGGCTGGTAACCATCTTTCCAATAAGGTACCTGGAAAGCTTTTCCCGGATTGTAATAAAAGTTATTGTTAACGTGATAAGTGAGGGTTTTATCATCGTCTGCACCAAAATCTGTTACGCCTTCAGGATTGGTCAACCCTTTATAATTTCGTGCCACATGGTTTGGTACAATATCAATAAGCACCTTTAGGCCTGTCTTGTGTGAACGCGCGATCAAGGCTTCAAATTCCTGCAACCGGTTGGCAGGATTTTCAGCCAGATCAGGATTCACATTATAATAATCCTTTACAGCATATGGAGAACCTGCCCTACCTTTAACCACATCCGGATCGTCATTTGAAATGCCAAATGCGGTATA
>JBBRGD010000294.1:0-3415 GCA_038241065.1 Flavobacteriales bacterium | reverse complement strand
AAGGATTTTATAAACCACCGCCCGGATTATTTATCGATTTTGGAGGAAATTGTCCCCCAACCCCCAAAGGGGGAATAAAGCCACAGCTTTAAAAGGAAGAGTTGTCAAAATCAGTATTTTACTTACTCCCCCTTCGGGGGTTGGGGGGATTTCGAAAACAAATCCCACAAAACTATCCCGGCACTCACCGCGATATTTAGGGAATGTTTGCTCCCCAGCTGTGGAATTTCCAAAACGCCATCACTAGCTGTCACCACTTCCTGCTGCACACCTTTCACTTCATTTCCAAAGATCACCGCGTAGGTTTTGCCTTTTTTCGGAAAGAATTCATTCAACATGGTCGCATTCTCGGCCTGTTCTACAGAGTACACTTCTGTATTTTCGGCTTGCAGTTTTTTTACCACGTCCAAAGTGTTTTCCACGTATTCCCAAGCTACGGTTTCGGTGGCACCTAATGCGGTTTTGTGAATGTCTTTATGCGGCGGCTGTGCAGTGAAACCACACAAGTATATTTTTTTGATCAAAAAAGCATCGCAACTGCGAAACACAGAGCCTATATTGTTTAAACTCCTGATATTGTCCAAAATCACGATAATGGGCGTTTTCGCAGCATCTTTAAATTCTTCTACGCTTTTGCGATCCAGTTCGCTGTTCTCTAATTTCCGATTTATTGCCATAGGCGCAAAAGTAGGAAATTATTAATTTGTCAAAAATCCACGTGACAAAACTTGATCTTTTCGAACATAATAAATAAAAATCCAAAACCTGGGCTAAAAATTCAATAGGTTTATTTTCCTTTGTCGTTACAAGCACTGCTAACAACAAGAATCTAAAAAAAAGGTCAATCAGAAATTTAATTCAGAAAACGGACTATGATAATTGATGATCTAAAATTTGTAAAGCTGAACTCCGGCGATGTTAAGAAACTGGAACAAATCAGCAAGCAAACCTACTTTAATGCATTTTCACAGGAAAATTCCCCTGAGAATATGCAGGCTTATTTGGATGGTTCTTTATCTGAAGAAAAATTATTGGAGGAACTTAAGGAATCAAATTCAGAATTTTATTTTGCTGAGATCAACCAGAGGCTCATCGGATATCTTAAGATCAATTTCGATGCAGCGCAAACAGATCTTTATGATCACAATGCTATGGAACTGGAAAGAATTTATGTGATAAAGGAATTTCAGGGCAAAAATTATGGTCAGAAACTATTGAATAAACTCCTGGGAATTGCTAAAAAAAATGAGATGGATTATTTGTGGTTAGGAGTTTGGGAGAAAAATGAGAAAGCGATCAGGTTTTACGAAAGGAATGGTTTTTCGGTAACAGGATCTCACCCTTTTAGAATGGGGGATGAAATTCAAACCGATCTAATTATGAAACTCCCCTTGAAATAACAACCACAGGTTGATTTAAAAAAAACCTGAGAATATTTGATGTTAAGCAGGTAATACTGTTGAATATTGAATTAGGAAAAAGAAACAGATAAATGAATTATGGGATATAATATTGTGCTTATAGAACCGGAAATTCCTATGAATACCGGAAATATTGGTAGGTTGAGCCTAGCATCGGGATCGACTTTGCATCTGGTGAAACCCTTTGGTTTTGAGTTGGACGATAAAAGGGTAAAACGAGCAGGACTTGATTACTGGAAGCATATTTCCCTAAAAATTTACGAAAGTGCAGATGAGTTTTTCGAAATAAATAAAAATCAGAAAATGGCGTTTTTCTCAAGCCACGGAGAGAAAGAGTATTATGATATTGACTATACCGATGAGATGTTCTTCATTTTTGGAAAAGAATCCGTCGGATTGTCTTCTGAAATCATAGAACGAAATCCGGATAAGCTATACAAAATCCCTATCTTCAGTCCTCATATAAGAAGTTTAAACCTTGCAAACGCAGTGAGTGTTGTGGTATATGAGGGAATAAGAAGACTAACCCCGATGCCTCGGGGCTAAATCCCAGATTCAAAATCAGTTAATTACAAGGAAAAACGATTTTTGATTATTTGTTAGATCTCAAATCTATTCAAATTCTTAGGTTTATTTTTTTGTCAAGAATTCTACGGGGAAAGGAAAGACAATGGTTGAATTTTTTTCTGCGGCGATATCTGACAAGGTTTGGTAAAGTCTTAATTTAATAGCTGAAGGCGATTGGTCTATCAGTTTTCCTGCTTCCAGAAGTTTTCCCGCTGCCTGTTCTTCTGCCAATGCAAGAATAATCTGTGATCTCCTTGAACGTTCAGCTTCTGCCTGCCCGGCCATCATGCGTTTCATATTTTCAGGCAATTGAATATCCTTAATTTTCATGCCAACTATTTCAATTCCCCATTCCCGGGTTTCCTGTTCTACATTGTCTTTAATATTATCTCCCATTTCTTCCCTTTTGGATAAAATAGTGTCCAGTTCCACTTTTCCGCAAACATCCCTTAAAGCGGCCTGGGACAGTTGTGCAATGGCGTAATTATACTCTTCCACTTCTAGAACGGCCTTTTCCGGATCGTTAATCCTGAAGAAAACCACTCCGTCAATACTGCAGGGAACATTATCCTTGGTCATTACTTCCTGGGAAAGTATGTTGATGGTAATTACGCGAATATCTACAATTTGAACTGTTTCAACTATGGGGATAATCCATCTGAATCCGGGTTGCAGTACCTTTATGTATTTCCCGAATCTGAATTTTAAGGCTCTTTTGTATTCAAAAACTATACGAATGCCGCTAAGTAAAAATAAACCAAATATAATACCGAAAATTGCTGATGGAACCATACTGCCAGGATTAGATTAATAATTAAAATTTCAATCCATTTAAACAGGACTTGAATGAATAGCTTAAAATATTTTTACTTAAAAGCTCCAGTTTGTAAAAATTAAGTTGTTTAAAATCAAACTTGGAAATCCATAAAATCTTAAATTGATGAAATCAACATTTTAAATTTAGGGAAAATTAAGTAAAGAAACAAAATACGAACTGCTTATTTCGATGATTCCGGGTTTGAACCTTAACAGGATTTAATCAAAACTGATTTTAAAGAATCAGTTTTTATCAGGAATTCATTATTAAAAAAAAAAGCTGATTTCTTTTCGGTTATTAAAATGCCATAAGGAAATACATTCTTAATAATGCCCGAAATTGGGATGTGGATAAACTCAGATAAAAAAATAGAATTGAAAAATGATTAAATTAAACAGGCTTCACATAGATTGACAAGAAATTAATGGATTTAACCAATCCCGAATTTTTAGAACGGATATTTGCAATACTGAATTTAATAGATGAAAGTGTAATTTGAGCTTTTTAGCAGAAAAGCAATTAACTTGCGCCAGACTTCGAAAAATACCGACAATGCCGGAAATAGTAAACGATAAAACCGTTTTCACTTTGCTTGAGGTTACAAAGAGCA
>JBBRGD010000293.1:0-3416 GCA_038241065.1 Flavobacteriales bacterium | reverse complement strand
GAAAAGTCAATACTTCCGATTTCTCCTTTAACCCATTTGTTTTGTTAGGCTCTATGATTAGGTTGCCCTTGTAGTTTTTAATGCTCGTAGTGAGCGGGCAAACAATTACAACGTTCAAATATTTGTTCAATAAATTCCCACTAACAATTACTGCGGGCCGCCTTCCTCCCTGTTCCCTTCCGGCGACGGGGTCCAGATATAAATCCCAAATCTCACCCTGCTTCATAATAGATCGTCCTGCTCAAGCTTAAGGAAGTAATTTTCTATACCTTCCTCAGCAACGGCCATAATATCCTGGTCCTGGCCGGCAAGCTTATAAGATTTTACATATTCGGCACGATTGAGTTGATCCAGATAAATTTGCAGTGCTTTCTCGATGATTTTATTTTTTGCCAAACCATATTGCTTAGCACAACCGTCTAGTTTTCTAAGCAGATCATCTGGTAGGGATGATGTAAATGTTGTCATATCATATTTATAAAGCATAAATATAAGCAAATTGAATAAATATTTCAATTCTATGAAACCTTTTTGACATTATCCGGATATTTACAAATTGTTAACCGTTTTTCTTAGCGCCACCAAATTGCTAAGAAGCTTTTCCAGATATTTCAAATCCAGCATATTTGCAGAATCACTTTTTGCAACTGATAGATCATAATGGGTTTTTATAGTTCACCAATTATACGGACAGACAGATTTATCTTCTTTTTAAATCCATAGGTTTCAAAATAATTTTCCAGTTTTATTACCGGGATTGTGTGTGAATAGTTGCGGTTTTGTATGCACGGATTTCCCGCAGGAAAAAAACTTGCCGGAATCAATGTCAAATTACTTTACAATCCATAAAGGCACTTCCAGATCCTGATTAAAAAGCTCATCGGTAACACTTCCTACAAGTAAGGAAGAGAAGGTGTTTCTGCCTTTGTCTCCTACAATAATGAGGTCTACCTTGGAATTTTCGGCTTTGGCACGTATTTTTGCTGCAACCCCACTATCTCTTCCCGGAATAATTTCTGTTGTTAACTCACCTTTGAATCCAATCTTTTCTATGAATTTCTCATTTTTTTCCTTTAAATGATTTTCTATCTTCAAATCGAGATGTTCTTTTTGAATGTAAGGAGAGAATTGAACCGGCACATTGTATACATGCACCGCTTTTACTTTAGCCGCGGTGGTTTTCTGTAAATTTTCCGCCACTTCAAAAATCTTTTTGGAAGCACTTGAAAAATCTGTTCCCGCCCAAATATTGGTAATAACAGGTTTTGCACTTTTAGGGATAGAAAGAATATTGCATTTAAGCAGCCGCAGTAATTTTCCGCTTACTACTCCGGTACCTTTTAACTTGTTTTTATTTCCGATTAAAGCGAGCTGAATCTCATATTTGTCAACTATATAATTGATGAGGGATTCAGAATAAGGATCTTCTGAAATAAGTACTTCCCATTGTACTGAAGATATAAATTTTTCTTCTACCTTTTCATTTAACTCATCCCCAATTATTTCGTCAAGGTTAAGATCTCTTAACTGTTCTTCAAATAGTTCTGAGATCTCATATTTTTTAATATTATGTACAAAGTACACTTTTTTAACCTTAAGGGTTTCGGCAATATATGATGCATACTCAATTAAGGTGCTATCAATTTCTGAAAGGTCTAAGGCAACCAGGATGTTTTTTATTTCAGTCATTATTAGGATTATTTAATGTTTTTTTGCTGATTGATATTTCGTTTTTGAACGATACCGGAAACTATTTCCTCGTAATTTTCAAGTTCTTTCTGCGATTCCCGCTTTTTTAATTCCTGTAGGTCCTCGCTTAAACCTTTGTATAGTGAAAAGCACATAATTATTAAAATCAAGGCAAAAGGCAATCCTGTTACTATAGTGGCTGTTTGAAGTGCCTGTAATCCGCCGCCTATTAAAAGAACCGCCGCAACACTACCTTCAGCAATAGCCCAAAAGATTCTTTGGCCTACAGGCGCATCTATTTTGCCACCAGAGGTTAAATTATCTACCACCAAAGATCCGGAATCTGAAGAAGTGACAAAGAATCCTGCAATTAAAATTATCGCAATAATGTTAAGAATAAATGCGAAAGGATAATCTTCCAAAAACACAAACAGGGCAGTGGCAACATTATCATTCACAGCATTTATAATAGTATCATCTCCAAGAAGCGCCTCATGTATCGCTGTGCTTCCAAAAGCTGAGATCCAGAAAAAAGTTACAATGGAAGGCACTAATAAAACTCCCAAAATAAACTCGCGAATGGTGCGCCCTTTGGAAATACGGGCAATAAACATTCCAACAAAAGGTGACCAGGCAATCCACCATCCCCAGTAAAAAACGGTCCAGGCATTTTGCCAATTGGAACCTGTGTAACTTTCTGTCCAGGTTGCAACTTCAAGAAAAGCGGATAAATAATTCCCTGTATTTTGTACGAAGGATTTAAAAATAAAGATCGTTGGTCCTAATATCAATACTATCAGAAGAAAAAGCACCGCTATTCTCATATTCCATTCACTCAAAACTCTCACCCCTTTATCTACTCCCAAAACAACTGAAATTGTAGCAATTGAGGTTATTCCGGCAATTAGAAGAATTTGAGTTTGCACACCGCTATCTATTCCAAAAAGGTGATTTAATCCTGCCGCAATTTGTTGAACGCCCATTCCTAAAGAAGTGGCAAGACCAAATAGAGTGGCGAGTACAGCGAAGATATCTATGGCATCTCCAATTTTTCCGTAAATTTTATCTCCTAAGTAAGGATAAAAAACCGATCTGATGGTAAGCGGAAGTCCACGGGAATACGTGAAATACGCCAGGGATAATCCTACCAAGGCATACACTGCCCAGGCGTGAAAACCCCAGTGTAAAAAGGTGAATGTCATAGCTTCCTTGGCTGCTTCGGCAGTTCCGCCTTCTGCCATTGGCGGACTCATAAAATGATAAATTGGTTCTGAAATACTCCAAAACAACAATCCAATACCCATTCCCGCACTAAATAGCATCGCGAACCAGGAAAGGGTTTTGAATTCGGGTGTTGCACTTTGTCCTCCAATCCTTAACTGCCCAAATTTACTGAGGGCCAGATAAATCATAAATATTAGAAAAACATTTACGCTTAATATAAAAAACCAACCCGCTTTATTTGCGACAAAATCCTGAGTGGCGGTAAAATATTGTTCTGCCCTGTCTTTAAACATCAGGGTTAATGTTATTATTATGATGATGATAATAGCAGAGGTGAAAAATACAGGTCCATTCACTTGCAATCCAAAAATGGATTTTCTCTCATCACTTCTTATAATCTTCTTAGCCATAAAGCATGTTGTTTTTTAATGTAATTTAATTTCTCTGAGAGTTTGAAACCCTCGTATTATATATAAATCCTAAAAATAGTAGCCAATATTGAT